>JAVHVB010000263.1:0-10829 GCA_032160775.1 Pseudonocardiales bacterium
CGGGTCAGCCCGAGGACGTCGGTGACGGTGATCGGCGACGGGGCGGTGGGCCTGTGCGCGGTGCTGGCGGCGAAACGGCTCGGCGCCGAGCAGATCATCCTGATGGGCCGGCACGAGGCGCGGACCGAACTGGGCCGCGCGTTCGGCGCCACCGACGTCGTCGCCGAGCGCGGCGACGAAGGCATCGAGAAGGTCCGCGAGCTGACCGCCGGCGACGGTACGCACGCGGTGCTCGAATGCGTCGGGCTCAGGCCGGCGATCGAGACGGCGTTCGGCGTCGTCCGGGACGGCGGCGTGATCAGCCGGGTCGGCGTGCCGCAGTACCCGGACGTGCCGCTGGACGTGCCCGCGTTCCTGCGCAACATCACGGTGACCGGCGGGGTCGCGCCGGCTCGCGCCTACATCGAGGAGTTGCTGCCCGACGTCCTCGACGGCAAGGTCGAGCCGGGACGCGTCTTCGACCGCACGATCGGGCTCGACGAGGTCCCGGACGGGTATCAGGCGATGGCCGACCGGGTGGCGCTCAAGGTGCTGATCAATCCCTGACCGCAGGTCGGTCGATCCGGTAGTGGACGTGCGTCGCGTGCGGTGACGGGGTCACCTCGACCGGCGTGAGGCGCAGGCCGGCGAGCCCGTCGAACATCCGCTCGCCGTCGCCGAGCACCATCGGCGTGATGTCGAGGTACAGGTCGTCGACCGCGCCGGCGGCGAGCGCCTGACGCGCCACGGACGCCCCGCCCGCGATGTCGACGTCCATGTCGCCGGCCGCGTCCTTGGCGCGGGCCAATGCCGCGGCGAAGCCCTCGGTCACGAAATGGAACGTGGTGCCACCGTCCAGCTCGATCGAGTCGCGCGGATAAGAGGTGAGCACGAAGACGGGAGCGTGGTACGGCGGTTCGTCGCCCCACCAGCCGCGCCACTCGCTGTCCCACTCGCCGCGGATCGGGCCGAACATGTTGCGGCCCATCACGTACGCGCCCATCGGCCGCAGGAGCTCGTCGCGCGCCGGGATGCCTGCCTCGTACCCCGGCTCGTCGATGCGCAGATGCCACTCGTGGATGTCCTTCCCGCCCTTGCCGAGGGGATCGTCCATGGACTGATCAGGGCCGGCGACGAACCCGTCCAAGGACATCGACATATGACAGGTCACACGTGGCATTGCCTCAGTATTGCGGTCTGATCAAATGCATCCTCAGCAAACTTCCACTTGACGTGGCGCGAATCGAGGGTAGGACGAGAGGGTGCGGCTCACTTTCTATGGCGTCCGGGGCTCGACGCCGGCGTTCTCCTCCGACAACGTCCGGTACGGCGGCAACACCGCCTGCGTCGCGCTCGAGGAACCGGGCGAGGAGCCGATCCTGTTCGATCTGGGCACCGGCCTGCGGGCGTTCGGCACCACCTGCCCGATGGACGGCAGCTTCGCCGGCACCGCGTTCGTCACCCACATCCATTGGGACCACGTGCAGGGCCTGCCGTTCTTCGCGCCGCTGCACGTGCCCGGCAGCCGGCTGGACTTCTTCGCGCCGCACCAGGAGCAAGGCGAGTTGCACGAGTTGTTCAACGACCTCATGCGCCCGCCGTACTTCCCGATCACCTGCCGTGACCTCGGCGGGACGCTGACCTTTCACGACGTCACGTCGGACTCGATCGTCGTCGGCTCGCGCAAGGTGATGGTGCGGCCGGTGCCGCACAAGGGCCCCACCGTCGGGTATCGCGTGGACAGTGCCGCCGGCAGCGTCACTTACATCTCCGATCACCAGGCGCCACTCACGCTGGACAGCGTCGCCGACTCGGTGCTCGAACTATGTGACGGCGTCGATGTGCTGATCCACGACGCGCAGTACACGCCGGACGAGTTCGAGCGCAAGAAGGACTGGGGGCACTGCACGCTCGACTACGCGCTGCTCGTCGCGCGCGAGGCCGGCGCGCGCAAGCTGGTGATGTTCCATCACGATCCCGCGCACGACGACGACGAGCTCGACCGGTTGTGCGCCGAACTCGCCGAAAAGGCGCGCGGGACGGGAGTGGAAGTGACCGCCGCCTACGAGGGCTTGGTGCTCGACCTCTGACGCGTCGGATTCGCGGGCTGCCGCGGGCCGATCATGGCCATCGTGGCGTCCACGGCGACGGCCATGATGTCGCCGAGCCGACCGCCGTCCTCGACGGTCGTGGCCATCAGTTCGCGCAGGCCGCCGAGCAGCATGATCGCGACCGGGCGGGACACCGGTTGCACGCCGGCGGCCCGGAGTTCCGGACTGTCGGACAGCGTCTGGATCAACACGATGAACGACTCGAGGAAGTCGCGCTGCAGCTGCCGCGCGTCGTCGCCGAGTGACGGAATCTCCCGGATCCAGCTCAGCGTGATCTCGGGCTCGGACTCGGACGCGCCGAGCCAGGCGGCGATCGCCTGCCGCACCTGCGCGTCCCACGGGGCGTGCGGGTCGACGGCCGCGGCGATCTGCTCGATCATCCCCGCGTTCGACTCGCGCAGCAGCGCCACGTAGCAGTCCTGCTTGCTCGTGAAGTGCTCGTAGAAGGTGCGCCGCGAGGTGCGGGCGTGGCGCACCACATCGGCGACGGTGGTCAGCCGGAAGCCCCGCTCGCGGATCGCCGCGGCCATGCCGTCGAGCAGCCGGAAGCGGAACTCGGCCGACGCCGCGTCCGGCTCCAGCGCGACCGACGGATCGCTACTCGTCACAGCCGTCACGGTAGGACCTCCTGGTCGCGCGAAGCCTTGCGCTTCGATGGTACTGCAGCGTACCGTCGTCTGGTACTCGGCCGTACCACAGAGGGGCGTTTTTCATGGCCACAGCTGTCCTGCCCGACGGCCCCACCACCCCGCGGGCCATCCAGGGCGCGATCGGGCTCAGTTCGCCGATCCGCGCGGCGCGCCACCTGCGCGACCGGTACGGCTCGGCGTTCATGGTCAATATGCCGCTGTTCGGCCGCGCGCTGGTGATCAGCGATCCGGCCGAGGTGAAGCAGCTGTTCACCACGCCGCCGGAGCTCGTCGACAACTTCGAGTTCAACCTGGGCCGGGTGCTCGGGCCGGGCTCGTTCTTCGCGCTCTCCGGCGACGAGCACAAGCGGCAGCGCAAGCTGCTGGTGCCGCCGTTCCACGGCCGCCGGCTCGCGACCTATGAGTCGCTGATCGAGGAGGAGACCGTCCGGGAGATGGCGTCCTGGCCGGAGGGACGCGAGTTCGCGACGCTCGAGTCGATGATGCGGATCACGCTGAACATCATCCTGCGCGCGGTCTTCGGCGCCGAGGGTGCCGAACTGCAGGAGCTTCGCGAGCTGCTGCCGAGCTTCGTCAAGTGGGGTTCGCGGCTGGCCGTATTGCCGATCCCGCGGCACCGGTTCGGCCGGCTCAACCCGTGGGTGCGCTTCGACGGCTACCGCCGCGACTACGACGCGATCGTCACGCGGCTGATCGCCAAGGCCGAGGCCGACCCGCAGCTCGAACAGCGCGAGGACATCCTCGCGATGATGCTCCAGGCGCGCTACGACGACGGTGGCCGGATGACGCACAGCCAGATTTCCGATCAGCTGCTGACCCTGCTGACCGCCGGCCATGAGACGACCGCGACGACGTTGGCGTGGGCGGTCGAGCGCCTGCGCCGCCACCCGGAGGTCCTGCGCCGGCTCGCCGACGAGGTCGACGCGGGCGGCTCGGAGCTGCGCGAGGCGGCGATCTGGGAAGTACAGCGCGTCCGCCCGGTCATCGACGTCACCGGCCGCCAGGTGCGCGCCGACACCCTGCAGCTCGGCCGCTGGACGCTGCGTAAGGGGCAGATGGTGATCGTCAGCCTGTTCCTCCTGCACGACAACGACGAGTTGTTCCCGGACGCGCGCCGATTCGATCCGGACCGCTTCGTCGGCGACCGTCCGGACTCGCACACCTGGGTGCCGTTCGGCGGCGGCGCCAGACGCTGCATCGGCGCCTCATTCGCGCACCTCGAGATGAACGTCGTCCTGCGCACGCTGCTCCGCGACTTCCGGTTGGCGCCGACGACCGCCGCCGACGAGCGCTGGCACTCGCGCGGCGTGGCGTCCGCGCCGGCGAAGGGTGGCCGGATCGTGGTGCACCGCCGGCCGGTCCGGCCGGTCGGGCGCGTCGCCGCGGCCGTGGAGGTACCGGCATGAGTGAGGAACTGGCTGACGTCGGCAGAGGCATCACGCTGGCGTACGAGCAGCTCGGTAATCCCGACGGCATCCCGCTGCTGCTCATCACCGGACTCGGCCAACAGCTGCACGGCTGGCCCGACGGCTTCTGCGAACTGCTCGTTGAGCGCGGCTACCGGGTGGTCCGGTTCGACAACCGGGATGTCGGCAGGTCGACGCACGTCGACTTCCCGCCGGCCCGGCCTGTGGCAATGCTGCGCCGCCGCTGGGATCCGCGGCAGTACGACCTCGGCGACATGGCGGCCGACACGGTGGGGCTGCTCGACGCCCTCGGCCTTGCCTCGGTGCACATCGTCGGCGCCTCGATGGGCGGCATGATCGCGCAGACCGTCGCGGCGCGTTACCCGGAGCGGGTCGCCTCGCTCGTGTCGATGATGTCGACGACCGGGGCGCGACGGGTCGGCCGGCCCGCCCTGTCGACGTGGCGGCTGATGATGGGGCGCCCGTCGCGCAGCCGTGCCGAGTTCGCCGATCGCGGGGTCCGGATGTGGCGACACATCGGTGCGCCCGGCTACCCGTTCGACGAGGCGGCGGTGCGCGAGATCGCCGGCCGGAGCTGGGACCGTGACCCGTCGCCGCTGGGCGTGGCGCGTCAACTCGCCGCCGTCATCAAGTCCGGCGACCGGACTGCTGAGGTGCGGCGAATCACCGCGCCGACCCTGGTCGTGCACGCCGACCGCGATCTGATGGTCAACCAGAGCGGGGGAGCCAGCACCGCTGCGGCGATCCCCGGCGCCCGGCTGCGCACCGTGCCCGGCCTGGGTCACGACCTGCCCCGCGGGGCGTGGCCGACCCTTGTCGAGCTTCTCGACGACCATGTCCGCAGCGCAGCATCAAGGAGCTCCGATGCCTCGAACGCGTAGAACGGTCGCCGGCCGGCCGGTCATGATCACCGGCGCCGCGTCGGGCATCGGTCGCAGCCTCGCGCAGAACTTGTCCAGACGGGGGTCGCCGGTGGCGATCGCCGACATCGACGAGACCGGTCTCAAGGAGACGGCACACTCGCTGACCGGCTCGGTGCTGACCCGCATACTCGACGTGCGCGACGCCGACGACCAGCGGCGGTTCGCGGACGAGGTGCGCGACTGGCTGCCCGCGCCCCTTGCAGCGGTGTTCAACAACGCCGGTGTTGCGGTGTCGTCATCGGTCCTGACCGCCGTGCCGGACGACGACGAGTGGCTGCGCCGGATCAACTTCGACGGCGTGGTCAACGGCACGCGCGCATTCCTCCCGATCCTCGTCGAGCAGGACGACGGCGTCGTGGTCAACACCTCGAGCGTCTTCGGCCTGCTCGGCATGCCCTACCAGAGCGCCTACTGCGCGGCGAAGTTCGCCGTCCGCGGATTTACTGACGCGCTGCGTCAGGAGTTGCGCGGAACCGGCGTCTCGGCGGTGAACGTCCACCCGGGTGGCATCACGACCAACATCGCCCGCAACGCGCGCGTGCACGAGGACCCGGAAGGGCGCGGCCGCACGCACGAGGAGATGGCTGCCGAGTTCGAGGCCATCACGATGACCTCGCCGGGGAAGGCGGCGGACATCATCGTTCGCGGGGTTGAGCGCGGCAAGGCACGCATCCTCGTCGGGCCGGATGCCTACGTGTTCGACGGCCTCGCCCGCATCGCGCCGACCCGTTACTACGACGTGATCGCGTTGGTCGAGAAACGCCTTCGCGCCCGCGCGAAGACCGGAGCCACTCGATGACCGAACACGTCGACGTCCTGATCGTGGGTGCCGGGCTGTCCGGCATCGGGGCCGCCCACCACGTCCAGGCCGCGTTCCCCGACCGCAGCTACGTCTTGCTCGAGGCGCGCGACGCCCTCGGCGGGACGTGGGACCTGTTCCGCTATCCCGGGGTGCGCTCGGACTCGGACATGCACACGCTCGGCTACCGGTTCCGGCCGTGGACGCAGGCGAAAGCCATCGCGGACGGTCCCTCGATCCTCGAGTACGTCCGCAGCACCGCCGCCGACGCCGGCATCGACAAGCACATCCGGTTCGGTCACCGGGTCACCCGGGTGTCCTGGTCGGGCGACGACGCGCGGTGGACCGTCGAGGCGCAGCACGGTGGCGCGACGGTGACGTTGACCTGCAACGTCCTGCTGTCGTGTTCCGGCTACTACCGCTACGACGAGGGCTACACGCCCGAATTCGCCGGCGTGGCGGACTTCGCCGGGCAGGTCGTCCACCCGCAGCACTGGCCCGCCGACCTCGACTACGCCGGCAAGCGCGTTGTCGTCATCGGCAGCGGCGCGACCGCGGTCACCCTGGTACCGGCGATGGCCGAGACGGCCGCGCACGTCACCATGCTGCAGCGCTCGCCGAGTTACATCCTGACGCTGCCGGCCGAGGATGTCATCGCGAACAAGCTGCGCCGGTTGATCGGTGCGCGCCGTGCGTATGCGATCACCCGCTGGAAGAACGTCACGATGAGCACGTTCATCTACCAGCTCAGCCAGCGCCGACCCGAGACCGTGCGCAAGCTCATCCGTAACCTCACCGTCAAGCAACTGCCGGCCGGCTACGACGTGGACACCCATTTCAAGCCCACGTACAACCCGTGGGACCAGCGACTCTGCCTCGTGCCCGATGGCGATCTGTTCACCGCGATCCGGCACGGCCGGGCATCGGTCGTGACCGACCGGATCGAGCGGTTCACCGAGCGCGGGCTCCGGCTCGAGTCCGGCGCCGAGCTCGAGGCGGATGTGATCGTCACGGCGACCGGCCTGCAACTGCTGCCGCTCGGCGGCGTGCAGATCGTGGTCGACGGTCAGCCGGTGGAACTGCCGAAGACGATGGCATACAAGGGCATGATGCTCAGCGGGGTGCCGAACTTCGCGTTCACCATCGGCTACACGAATGCGTCCTGGACGCTGAAGGCGGACCTCGTCAGCGAGTTCGTCTGCCGGGTGATCCGGCACCTGGACGAGCGGGGCCACGACATGTTCGTCCCGGAGAACAACGACCCGACGGTGACGGACGCGCCGTTGCTCACGTTCGCGTCCGGGTACGTGCAGCGCGCGATCGACCAGTTCCCGCGCGCGGGCACCCGCGCGCCGTGGCGGCTGGGCATGAACTACGCGCAGGACGTGGTCACGCTGCGGCACGGCCGGATCGACGACGGCACGATGCGTTTCGCCCGTCGCAGCGAGCCCGCGGACCTCAGCCGCTCCGCCTGAACCCGCACCGGGTCGTCGGCCGCTGCTGCCACCTCGTCGCGGTCACGGGGAAGGCCGGGATCGTGCGTCAGGTGGCGGCGCCTTACGGAGCTGTGACGGCGGACCGGAAGCGCTGTCGGACGGTCGCCGCTGGCCTACCCTGACGGCATGGCCGAGGTGCTCGTGGTGGACGACGACGACACAGTCGCGTCGGTGGTGGTGAGCTACCTCGAGCGCGCTGGGTACGCCACTCGCCGCCTCGGTGACGGCGCCGAGGCGCTGACCGCAGTGGCCAACCGGCTGCCCGACCTGATGGTTCTCGACCTCATGCTCCCCGGCCTCAACGGACTCGAGGTGTGCCGGCGGGTGCGCGCGGAATGGCCACTGCTCCCGGTTGTCATGCTCACCGCGTTCGGCGAGCCGGACGACCGAATCGCCGGTCTCGAACTCGGCGCCGACGACTATGTCACCAAGCCGTTCTCGCCGCGCGAGCTCGTCCTGCGCGTCGACTCGGTGCTGCGCCGGGTCACCGACCGGAGCGGCGGGGCGCAGAAGCCGGTGCTCACGGCCGGCGCCATCACCGTCGACCGCGCTGCACGACGCGCCTGCAAAGGCGGCGCCGAACTCGCGCTGACGGTGCGCGAGCTGGATCTGCTGACGTTCTTGATGAGCCATCCGGGCCAGGCGTTCAGCCGGGAGCAGCTGATGCGCGAGGTGTGGGGCTGGACATTCGGTGACCAGTCCACGGTCACCGTGCACGTACGGCGGCTGCGGGAGAAGGTCGAACAGGACCCGACCAACCCGACGCTGATCCAGACGGTGTGGGGGGTCGGCTACCGGCTGGACCCGCCTTGAGCATCACGTGGACAAGTCTCGGCGAGGCACTGCTCTGGTGCGTGATCGGCGGCGTCGCCTGCTGGTTGCTGCTGACCCCGATCCGGCGTCGGTCGCTCAGCGGGCTGCTCGCCTCGCTCGTCCTCACCGGCGCCGCGGCGTCGGCCGGGGCGCTGCTCGGCGCGATGCACGCGATGCTCGTCTCGTGGGGGGACTGGCAGAGCCTCACCGTGGTGATTGCGCTGTCCGGCGCGGTCACCGCCGCCGCCGCCGTGGCGGTCGGACGTCGGCTGGTGCGGGACAACCGGTCGCTCCAGCGGGCCGTCGCCGAGCTCGGGGCGGGCCGGGTGCCGGCGGCCGACGGACCGCGGCTCACCGCCGAGGTCGAGCGGGTGCGGACCGAGCTGCGCGCGACCGCGGCCGCCCTTGCCGAGACCCGCGAACGCGAGCATGCGCTCGAAGCGGCGCGGCGCGAGCTGGTCGCCTGGGTAAGCCACGACCTGCGCACCCCGCTCGCCGGTCTGCGCGCGATGGCGGAGGCGCTCGAGGACGGCGTCGTCGACGATCCGGAGTTGTACTTCAAACAGATCATCTCGTCGGTCGACCGGCTGAACCGGATGGTCGAGGACCTCTTCGATCTCTCCCGGATCCAGGCCGGTCAGCTCTCGCACGCAACCGAGTGCATCGAGCTCCGTGACCTCGTCGGCGACTGCGTCGCGACCCTGGGGCCGCTCGCCGCGGCCAACGGTGTGCGGCTGACCTCCTCCGTCGACGGCCCGCCGCCGATCGTCGGCAGTGCACCGGAGCTGACCCGCGCGCTCACCAACCTGGTCGCCAACGGCATCCGGCACACGCACTCGGACGGCGAGGTGCGGGTGCTCGCTTCGACCGCGGACGGCGCTGCGCAGCTGCTGGTGCGCGATGAATGCGGAGGGTTGCCCGACGAGCATCTCGGCCGGGTCTTCGACGTCGGATTTCGCGGCGAGGCCGCACGCACGCCGCACGACGGCATGCATCCCCCCGGCGCGGGGCTCGGCCTCGCGATCACCCGCGGCATAGTCGAGGCCCACCGCGGAACTGTGGAGGTCCACAACACCGCGGTGGGGTGCGAGTTCCGGATCGTGCTGCCGGCCTACTCGTCCTGAGCGACGGCGAACGCCTCCGCCGTCGTCGATTCGAACTCGAAGCCGACGAAGGTCTCGTCGCCGACGATCCAGGCGTCGTGGCCCGGGTTGATCAGATAGGCCTCGCCGGCCCTGATCTCGTTCTCGGAGCCGTCGTCCTGCGTGACGTGCATCGTTCCGGCGCTGGCGTAGCCGACGTGCCGCAGCTGGCAGCTGTCGGTGCCGACGATCGGCTTGATGCACTCGGACCAGCGCCAGCCGGGCTCGAGCGTCATCCTGGCGGCCTTGACGTCACCGATCGTGACGACCTCGACCTTGGCCTTGGGCGGGGTACGGGTCTCGTCTGCGTTGTCGAAGCTCTTGCTGTCCACGGCATCCCCCGGATTTGGGTGGGTATCGGATGCGGCTGACGGTAGGCCGATCGCGCGCCGGAGGGAACACGCATGAACCCGTTGTTCTCCGCTCTGTAAGCGGCGCCGGCGGCGGCTGCGATTAGCGTCGGTGCATGAGCCGGCGGCGAAGGATCTTGATCGGCGCCGGGGTGGTCGTCGTCATCGGTGTCGCGTTCGGGCTGTACTGGTTCCAGCCGTGGAAGCTGCTCATCGACCACCGGGTGAACGAGGCGTTGCCGGCGCTGGCCACCGAACCCGTCGCGGTCGCGACTGCCGAGCCGACCCAGGAGCCGGACGGAGGCCCGCGCGCGGTACTGCTCGCGCGCGGCACGCTCATCAGCCACGAGCACTCGACGTCCGGCACGGTCAGCGTCATCCGGCAGCCGGACGGTCACCGGGTGCTCGCCATCGCCGACCTGCGCACCAGCGACGGGCCGGTGGTCAAGGTGTGGCTGACCGACCAGAAGGTGACGCCAGACGGCTGGCACGTTTTCGACGACGGCAGCTACGTCAACCTCGGCGGGCTCAAGGGCAATCTGGGCAATCAGCTCTACCCGATCCCGGACGGCGCAGATCTGTCGGTGCTGCACAGCGTGACCATCTGGTGCGACCGCTTCGACGTGTCCTTCGGCGCCGCGGAACTCGCGCCGGTCCGTTCCCGCGCCTGACCCTCGAAGTCCAGGCCCGCAGTCAGCCCAACCCGGCCCAGGGGTCCTCGCGCTGCCAGACCGTCGGGAACCACACCGGCACGTCGTCCTCGGCGGCGAGCGCATCGATGCGCCGCATCGAGGCGTCGAGGTCGTCGCCGGCGTAGGGGAGCGCGCGCAGCGGCTGGTCGAGCGGCCGGAAGAAATCGTCCCAGTGGATGACGACGACCCGGCGCGCGCCGACCGCGCGGACGGTGTTCGTCCAATAGGCCGTGACGTACGCCTCGTCGTGCAGGCCGAGCTGCCCGACGCCCAGGTAGACGACGTCGGCGCGCAGCCCGTCCAGTGCACCGCCGACGTACCCGGCGCTGCCCTGCACGAGCGCGCTCTGCCCGCTGGTGTGCTCGACGAGGATCGACCACGCCTCGCCGCACCGGTAGGCGTCGGCGCGGGCGGGCGGCACCAGCGGCTTGGACACGACGCCTGGGT
>JAVHVB010000264.1:0-3359 GCA_032160775.1 Pseudonocardiales bacterium
GGCGGCGGCGGCCAAGTGGGAGTCACTCGCGCGACGTTCGAGAACACGCCGCGCTGCCATCCACTGACCGCCTGCAGCCGGAACTCGTACAGGTGACCGGGCACCAGCCACTGAGCTCGCCAGGACGTGCCGGTCACCGGCCATTGCAGCTCGGTGAACGGGCCCTCAGTTCCGACGATGGCCAGGTCCCGCATCTGGACGTAGTAGCCCGTGGCGGTGGCCGAGCCCGACCAGGACAGCGTGGCCTGCGCCGGCCCTGCGACCAGCTCCAGGCCGCTGACCTGGGGCGTGGGGCCACGCGGGGTGGCGGAGACGACGTTCGACACGCCGCCCGGCGTCAGCCCGTCCACCGACTCGATCTTGAAGCTGTAGCCGCCGCCATTGAGAAGCAGAGACGCCACGAACTGGTCGTCGGGGACCGCCCACGGCAACCGGTTCCAGTCCTCGCCGGGCCGCTTCATCCAGATGTAGTACCCCGTCGCCCGGGACGAGCCCGTCCAGCTCAGGGTCACTTTCCGATCGCCGGGGATCGCGGTCAGGTCCTCAGGCGCCGGGGCCGGAGGGCCGGACGGGCGGACGGATCGCGCCGCTGACGTTCCGCCGGCGATCAGGTCGTTGTACGCCCGTACCTCGAAGTCGTAGTCGGCGCCGTTGACCAGGCCGGTCGCGACGAACTGGTCGTCCGCCACCGGGTAGGGGAGCCGGCTGAAGGCGTTCTCGCCCGCTGACCGGTTCCGCATGTAGATGTAGACGCTCGTCGCGTGGTCCGGAAGATCCCAGGTGAGGATCGCCTTGCGGTCGCCCGGGCGGACCGACAGCGGTGGCGCACCAGGAGCGGGGCCCGTCGCGGTCGCCCGGACCACGGCCGACTTGCCGCCGGTGATGTAGCCGTTCACGGCTTCGAGCTGGAACTCGTAGGTCGCTCCGTTAACCAGCTGGCCAGCGGTCCACTCCGCGCCGTCGACGGGGTAGGGCAGCTTCGTGAAGGTGCCCTCACCCGCGGTGACGTTGCGCATGTGGACGTAGTAGCCCGTGGCGTGATCCGCCTCGGACCACCGCAGCGTCGCCTCGCCGTCGGCGGGGACGGCCGTGAGGCCCTGCGGGGCGGCCGGGGCGGGTCCGGTCGGCCGGACCTGCGCGGCGCCGGACGTGCCGCCCTGGATCTGCCCGTTGAGCGCCTGCAGCTTGAACTCGTAGGTCGCTCCGTTGACCAGCCCGCCCGCTGTCCAGGAGCCACCCGAGACCGGGAATGGCAGCCCGTTGAAATCCTCGTTGGCCGTGACATTGCGCATGTACACCCGGTAGCCGGTGGCGTGTGGCGCGTCGGTCCAGGTCAGCTCGGCCTCGCCGTCGCCTCGGGCGATCGCGAAGTTCGTCGGCGCCGCCGGGGTGGGGCCCGTCGGGTGGACCTCCACCGCGGGCGTCGTCCCGCCGCGGAGCACACCGTTCACCGCCTGCAGACGGAATTCGTACGTCGCCCCGTTCTCCAGGGCGCCCGCCGTCCATTCCGGGGCGTTCACCGGGAACGGGAGCTCGGTGAAGCCCGTTTCACCGGCGGTCACGTTGCGCATCTGGACCAGGTAGCCCGAGGCGTTCTCGGCCGCCGTCCAGCGCAATACCGCTGAGCCGTCGCCGGGCGTCGCCGTGAGGCCGGTCGGGGTGCCGGGCGTCCGGCCCGAGATCGTGAGTGACTGCTCGTCGGAGGTCGCCCCTAGGTCGTCGCCCTTCGCCGCCTGGAGCTTGAACCGGTAGGTGCGGCCGGCCTGCAGCTCCGCCATGTGCCACGGGTTGTATGCCTGCGTGAGCGCGATCGGCAGCTTCCCCCACACGCTGTTCGGAGCGTCGTCCTTCATCCACACCCAGTAGGCGGACGCGCCCGTCGACTGGGTCCAGGCCAGGTCCGCTGTGGTGTCGCCGGTCGCGGTGAGGGTCAGCTTCGGCGCATCCCGCGGGCCGACGGGGACGTCCGGGTACGGGCGGGGGTACGCCGCGCCGATCCCGAACCGGGACCCGAGGGCGTCCGCGAAGGAGGCCGCGATCCGCAGTTCACCGCGCGCGTTGGGGTGGACGCCGTCGTAGGTTTGGCCGGCGGCGGTGAATTCGCCCGTGGCATCGGCGACCGCGATCGGCGAGAGATCCGTGCCGAGTTCCTGTGCCACCGCGGCGAGCCGGGCGTTGAAGCCGGCGACCCGGGCCGCGAACGCGGGATCGTCCGCCGCCCGCTTCGTCGCGAGCACCTTGCCGAGGACGATCCGGACGTCCTGCTTGCCCTTTCGCGCGTTGGCGACGAATGAGCGCAGGCTCGCCTCGACCTGCTCGGGCTGCTGGTCGAACCAGGTCATGTCGTTGATGCCGAGGAGCACGAGCAGGTAATCCGGGGTGTACTGAGCCACCTTGCCCTGGATGACCTGCGCCTCCTCCAGGTACGGGCGGCCCCACTGCGCGTCGTGGTCGCGATCGAAAGCCGGATCGGCGTACAGCTGGTCGAAGTCGCCGCTCTCGGGCGTCATGGTGTTCTCGAGGTCGTCCCGCGGACCGACGAAGTCGACGGTGACGCCGCGCGAGGTCAGGTGCTTCCAGAGCCGGTACCGCCAGGTCCAGTCGCCGGTGCTGCCCTGGGTGATCGAGTCACCGACGATCATCATGCGGCTGGGGGAGGCCGCAGCCGGCCGCGGCGGGAGGGGCGGGGCCGCGGTCGCGGGCGCCGCGATCGCGAAACTCGCCGCGAGCGTGGCTAAGGACAGAGCGCATGACACGACAGCACGACGACGCATCCCCGTTGTACCTTCCCGGTGACCAGCACGACCGCATCCGAGCGGACCGCGGCAGACGCTAGCAATGCCGCGCAACCCACCCTGGCGCCCGCGATTCGATCTCCGGGCTCACGTTGGCCGAACTCCTGGCGGCGTCCAGGCCGCACGGCAAGGCGAGGTGAATTCACATTCGGCTGGCCGAATTCCCTCTTCCGCCGACTCGGCGTGCATCCGGCCGGCCGGGTGAGTGAGATTTCTGTCTACGGTGGATTCCCATTCGCGAATGGGGCCCAAATCCTCGCGCCAGATGCGTAGCGCACCAGGTGCGTTCCGGCATCTTTCGTGATGGCGATGAACATGATCAAGAAGGCGCTTACCGTGACCACCGGCGTTGTTGTCGCAGGTGGAAGCCTCGTCGCGACTCGTCGGCGTGGTGGGCGCGGTGTGCGTCATCAGCGACGTCGCGACTCAACGCACGGCCGCATCACGGAAGGCGCGGTGCGGTACAACAACCCTGAAGCTGGTATTGCGTCGCGAAATTCACGGACGTCGGTGGCGCGGGCACAATCGATACCCGCATCGACACCAACCGATTCACGCGCAACG
>JAVHVB010000265.1:0-5118 GCA_032160775.1 Pseudonocardiales bacterium
CGGGACCCGTCGGGCAACAGCGTGCGCCTCACCGAACTGCACGAAATGGCCTGACCGGGTTGGTCCTGGCCCCCGAGGGCGGCGGAGCTTGCCGTCGCCACGGGGCCCGGTCAGGTCAGGTGACTGAGACGGTGGGCGTGCCGGTCTCGCCCATCTCCTCGGCCATCCGCAACGCCTCTTCGATCAGGGTCTCGACGATCTGCGATTCGGGGACGGTCTTGATGACCTCGCCCCGCACGAAGATCTGCCCCTTGCCGTTGCCGGATGCCACGCCGAGATCGGCCTCGCGGGCCTCCCCCGGCCCGTTCACGACACAGCCCATGACCGCGACGCGCAGCGGCACCTCGAGCCCTTCGAGCCCGGCGGTGACCCGGTCGGCCAGTGTGTAGACGTCGACCTGCGCGCGCCCGCAGGACGGGCAGGACACGATCTCGAGCCGGCGCTGGCGCAGGTTCAGCGACTCGAGGATCTGCAGCCCGACCTTCACCTCTTCGACCGGCGGTGCGGACAGCGAGACGCGGATCGTGTCGCCGATGCCCTTCGACAGCAGCGCACCGAACGCGACGGCGGACTTGATCGTGCCCTGGAAGGCCGGGCCGGCCTCGGTGACGCCAAGGTGCAGCGGGTAGTCGCACTGCTCGGCGAGCAACTCGTAGGCGCGGACCATGACGACCGGGTCGTTGTGCTTGACCGAGATCTTGAAGTCGCGGAAGCCGTGCTCCTCGAAGAGCGACGCCTCCCACAGCGCCGACTCGACGAGCGCCTCCGGCGTGGCCTTGCCGTACTTCTCGAACAGCCGCTTGTCGAGCGAGCCGGCATTCACGCCGATGCGGATCGACACGCCCGCGTCGCCGGCCGCCTTCGCGATCGCCCCGACCTGGTCGTCGAACTTCTTGATGTTGCCCGGGTTGACGCGCACCGCGGCACAACCGGCGTCGATCGCGGCGAAGACGTACTTGGGCTGGAAGTGGATGTCGGCGATCACCGGGATCTGGCTGTGCTTGGCGATCTCCGGCAGCGCGTCAGCGTCGTCCTGGGAGGGGCACGCCACCCGGACGATGTCGCAACCGGTCGCGGTGAGCTCGGCGATCTGCTGCAGCGTGGCGTTGACATCCGCGGTGAGCGTCGTCGTCATCGACTGCACAGAGATCTGCGCGTCGCCGCCGACCGCGACCGAACCGACCTTGATCTGGCGGGACTTCCGGCGCGGGGCGAGAACCGGCGGAGGCGCCGCGGGCATTCCGAGATTGACAGCCACGAGAGCGATTATCCGCCGATCGGGTCGATTGGCTTGACGATGTCCGCGTAGAACGTGAGCAGGGTCAGCAGGATGAGCACGGACGCGACGCCGTACATGACCGGCAGCATCGAGGCGGTGTCAACGAAGATCTGCTTGCGCTCGCGCGCGACCGGCAGCCCGTCCGGCCCGATCTGCTGCGGTTGCCGGCGCGCGCGCAGCCGGGCCCAACCGCGCTTGGTCGCCTCGACCAGCGCGCCGGCGACGTGGCCGCCGTCGAGCGGTAGCAACGGCAGCAGGTTGAAGAAGAACAGCAGCAGGTTCACGCTGGCGAGCAGGTTGATCAGCAGGAAGATCTTGTCCTGGACGCTGAGCAGGTCGCTGCGCGCGTAATCGCCGGAGATCCGGCCGATGCCGATGACGCCCACCGCGCCGTTCGGGTCGCGCGGCTTGTTCTCGACGACCGTGCCCCAGAGGCTGGCGATTTTCTGGGGGTACTTGCCGAGCGCGTCCAGGCCGAGCTTGAAGTCGTCGCCTATCGCCCCGGGGACCGCCGAGATCGACAGCGCGGAGTACTTGCGCTGCTCGACGGCGCCGATGCCGAGGAAGCCGGCGACCTTCGTGGCCGTGCCGGCATTGTCCGCGTACTTGACGTTCTCCACCGGTGTCACGTGCACGGTGACGTCCGAGCCGCCTCGGTCGACGACGATGCTCAGCCGCTTGCCGGCGGAGGGCTCGATGATCGAGACGAGCTGGTCCCAGCTGGTGATCTGCGTGCCGTCGACCGACAGGATCCTGTCGCCTGGTTGCAGGTTGCCGAATGCGGGCGCGGCGATCGGCGTCTTCGGGCACAGGTCCTGCTGCGCCCGGGTCGGGTCGGCGCAGACGACCTTCTTCTCGACGCTCGCGATCTGTGTGGTCTGGCTGGTGTGCGGCTTGCCCAGAGTCAGCAGCAGGACGGTGAACAGGACGATGAAGATCAGCAGGTTCATCGTCGGCCCGCCGAGCATCACGATCATCTTCTTGCCCGGCGTCAGCCGGTAGAACTGGCGGTGCTCGTCCTCGGGCTGCACCTCGGCCCGGCTGACCTGGCGGAAGTCCTCGACCGCCGTGGCCATCCGGCGCGGCCAGCGCGAGCGGGTCCCGTCGGCGCGCGGCGGCACCATGCCGATCATCCGGATGTAGCCGCCGAGCGGCAGCGCCTTGAACCCGTACTCGGTGTCGCCCTTCTTGCGGGACCAGACGGTCGGGCCGAAGCCGACCATGTACTGGGTGACCTTCACCCCGAACTTCTTGGCCGGCACCATGTGGCCGATCTCGTGCAGCGCGATCGAGGCGAGCAGGCCGAACGCGAAGATCAGGACCCCGAGGGTGTACAGCAGCCAGCTGGGCACTTCGGCGTCCCCCTTCCTATTCGGGCAACTCGGTCTCGTTCGTTGCGGTCAGCGGCGTGGTCAGTGCGAGGCCGTGAGCGCGCGGGCACGCCGCCGCGCCCACTCCTGCGCCTGTTCCACGTCCTCGACGGTACCGGGGTTCCCGGCGGTCGCGTGCTGATTCCTCAGCCACTCGCCCAGTACGTCGGCCACCGTGTCGACGATCTGAAGGAATCTGATCGATCCGCTGTGAAAGGCGGCGACCAGTTCCTCGTTGGCCGCGTTGTAGACCGCAGGGGCGCAACCGCCGGCCCGGCCCGCCGTCCGCGCCAGTTCGACCGCCGGGAAGACGACCGGGTCGAGCGGCTCGAACGTCCACTGCTGGGCTTCGGTCCAGTCGACCGGCGGCGCGGCGTCCGGGACGCGGTCCGGCCAGCCGAGAGCCAGCGCGATGGGCAGCCGCATGTCGGGCGGCGAGGCCTGCGCGATCGTCGAGCCGTCGGTGAACTCCACCATCGAGTGGACGACCGACTGCTGGTGGACGACGACGTCGATCCGGTCGTACGGGACGCCGAACAGGAGGTGCGCCTCGATCAGCTCCAGGCCCTTGTTGACGAGGGTGGCGGAGTTCGTGGTGACGAGCGGCCCCATGTCCCAGGTGGGGTGGGCGAGCGCCTCCGCCGGGGTGACATCGGCCAGTTCGGCGCGGGAGCGGCCGCGGAACGGGCCGCCGCTGGCGGTGAGCAGCAGCCGGCGCACCTCGCCCGCGGCGCCGGCGCGCAGGCACTGGGCGAGGGCGGAGTGCTCGGAATCCACCGGAACCAACTGGCCGGGCCGCGCCCGCGCGGTGACGAGCGGGCCGCCGGCGATCAGCGACTCCTTGTTGGCCAGTGCCACGACCCGGCCCGCGTCGAGCGCGGCGAGCGTGGCACGAAGCCCCTGGGCACCCGCCACGCCGTTGAGCACCACGTCGCAGTCGAGCGCAGCGACCTCCGCCGTGGCGCCCGGTCCTGCATGCACCTCGGGCAGCGGCACGTCCGCCGGCCACTGGGCCTCGAGCCGTTCCCGCAACTCGTCCGCCGCCTCGGCCCGGCCGACGCCGACCGCGCGCACCCGCAACCGTGCCGCCTGTTCGGCGAGCAGCGCGACGTCGGATCCGCCGGCCGCGAGCGCGGTGACCCGGAAACTGTCCGGGGCGCGGGTGATGACGTCGATCGCCTGGGTGCCGATGGACCCGGTCGACCCGAGCAGGACGACCGACCTCAACACGGACGCGGCTGGAGGATGTCCGGACCGAGATCGGCGAACGACGAGTGGCCGGACAGGGCGAGCGCGAGGTCGACGTCGGCGAGCAGCGAGCGGAGCACGTGCCGCACGCCGTCGTAGCCGCCGAGCGCCAGCCCGTACACCCACGGCCGGCCGACCAGCACCGCCTTCGCGCCCAGCGCCACCGCCTTGACCACGTCCGAGCCGGTGCGCACGCCGGAGTCGAACAGCACCTCGGTCCGGTCGCCGACGGCCTCGACGATCGCCGGGAGTGCGTCGAGCGAGGCGATCGCGCCGTCGACCTGCCGGCCGCCGTGGTTCGACACGACGATCCCCTCGACGCCGAAGTCGACCGCCTGCCGCGCGTCCTCGGCGTGCTGGATGCCCTTCAGCAGGATCGGGCCGTCCCAGTGCTCCCGGATGAAGGCCAGGTGATCCCAGGTGTGGTCCTGGCCGGTGAACATCGGCAGCCAGCGGCCGAGCGCCGCGGGCAGATCGTCCTCGGGCGATTTCTCCAGCGGGGCGCAGAACGCCGGGTCGGTGAAGTAGTTCGCGAGGCCCTTGCCCGTCAGGAACGGCAGGTACGCGTTGTCCAGGTCGTGCGGGCGCCAGCCCAGCATCCACGTGTCGAGAGTGACGACGAGGGCGGAGTACCCGGCGGCCCTGGCCCGCGAGAGGAAGCTCACGCACACGTCGTCGTCGTTCGGCCAGTAGAGCTGGAACCACCGGACCCCATCGCCGTTCGCTTCGGCAACCGCTTCGAGCGTGTGCGACGACGCGGTGGACAGCACCATCGGGATGCCCAGCTCAGCCGTCGCCCGGGCCACCGCGAGCTCGCCGTCCGGATGCATGATGCTCTGCACGCCGACCGGCGCGGTGAGCACGGGCGCCGGGATCGTCGTGCCGAGGACGCTGACCTGCGGGTTGCGGCCCGCGGCACCGGCCAGCATCCGCGGCACGATCCGCCACCGGTCGAACGCCTCGAGGTTCGCCCGGTAGGTCGCACCCGAACCGGCCGCGCCCGCCGCGTACCAGTACGGCTCCGGGTCCATCCGGTCGCGCGCATACGCCTCGAGCACGCTCAGGTCGGTGGTGAAGTCCGGGCGCTTGCCGCCCATGCCGTAGAGGTAGATCTCGCCGGAGTAGCTCGACAGGGGCGCCGGAGGCATCGTCATGGCCGCCATCTTGCCAACCCCTCGGCTCAGGTGAACAGGTCGCCAAGGGTGACCTGCGGCTGGAACG
>JAVHVB010000266.1:0-3049 GCA_032160775.1 Pseudonocardiales bacterium
ATGCGCCCAGACGAGCTCGCCGCCCAGATGGTGCGTGCGGCGCTGGACAAGGTGCCGCAGCTCGACCCCGGCGACCTGGACGACCTGATGATGGGCTGTGGGCAGCCGGCCGGTGAGGCGGGCGCCAACATCGGCCGCGCCGTCGCAGTGGAACTCGGCTACGACTTCCTGCCCGGGACGACGGTCAACCGGTACTGCTCGTCGTCGCTGCAGACGACCCGGATGGCGTTCCACGCCATCAAGGCCGGCGAAGGCTCGGCCTTCGTCTCGGCCGGCGTGGAGACAGTGTCCCGGTTCGTCAACGGCAGCGCGGACGGCTGGCCCAACACGCACAACGAGAAGTTCGCCGAGGCCGAGCAGCGCACCGCCAAGGTCGCCGAATCAGGCGCCGGTGAATGGCACGACCCCCGCGAGGACGGGCTGCTGCCCGACCTGTACATCGCGATGGGCCAGACTGCGGAGAACCTGGCCCTGCTCAAGGACGTGAGCCGCGAGGACATGGACCACTTCGGCGTCCGCTCGCAGAACCTCGCCGAGGCGGCGCTCGCCAACGGGTTCTGGGCCAAGGACATCACCCCGGTGACGCTGCCGGACGGATCGGTCGTGGCTACCGACGACGGCCCGCGCGCCGGCGTTACCTACGAGGCGGTGGCCGGGCTCAAGCCGGTGTTCCGGCCGGACGGGCGGGTAACCGCGGGCAACTGCTGCGCGTTGAACGACGGCGCGGCAGCGGTGATCGTGCTGAGCGACGCGAAGGCCGCCGAGCTCGGCCTCACCCCGCTTGCCCGGGTCGTCGCGACCGGCGTGAGCGGGCTGTCGCCGGAGATCATGGGGTACGGCCCGGTCGAGGCGACTCGGCGTGCGCTCGCCAACGCCGGCATGAGCATCGACGACATCGACCTCGTGGAGATCAACGAGGCGTTCGCCGCGCAGGTCATCCCGTCCTACCGGGACCTCGGCATCGACCTCGATCGGCTCAACGTCAACGGCGGCGCGATCGCGGTCGGCCACCCGTTCGGGATGACCGGCGCGCGGATCACGTCCACGCTGATCAATTCGCTCCAGTTCCACGACAAGCAGTTCGGCCTGGAGACGATGTGCGTGGGCGGCGGCCAGGGAATGGCGATGATCGTGGAACGTCTTTCGTGAAGCCCGCGTTACCTTATGGGTAGACCTTCGTTGAACTAGACAGCGCGACACCGGAGATTCCGTGGGGGAATCGCCGACAGTCGCTTCGGGACCGACAGGGCGGTTGAGGCAACAGCCTCGCCGCCCTCTTGGTTTTAACGAGTTGTCCGCCCCTGGGTACGCGTACACGCACCCGAGGGCGGACAACTTGCGAGGGCGGTGGGCCGCAGTCGGTCAGTTGCGGGCGTAGCCGAGCAGTCGCAGGATCTCGAAATACAGCCAGACGAGCGTCACGGTGATCGCGAACGCGCCGAACCACGCGAACTTCTGCGGCGTGCCCTGCCGGATCCCGCGCTCGATCATGTCGAAGTCGTAGACCAGGTTGAACGCCGCGAGCCCGATGCAGATGAGGCTGAAGACGACCGCGAGCGGGCCGCCGTCGCGCAGTCCGAGGCCGCCGTCGACGAACAGGTACGCGATCATGTTGACGACCATCAGGCCGAATACGCCGATCGTCGCACCGACGAGGATCCGGGTGAACTTCGGCGTGACCCGCACGGCGCCGATCTTGTAGACGAACAGCATGCCCGCGGCCACCATGACCGTGCCAGTGACGGCCTGGATGACGATGCCCGGCCAGCGGCTCTCGAAGGCGTGGCTGATCGCGCCGAGCAGCACGCCCTCGGCGGCCGAGTAGATGAGCGCCAGTGGCGCGTTCACCCGGGCGGTGAAGGACATGAACAGGCCGAGGCCGATGCCGGCGATAGCCGCGGTGATCAGCACCGGTGTGTACAGGTGCTCCGGCAGGGCGGCCCAGGTGATGCCGCCGGCGAGCACGATCGTGCCGAGCATCGCGGCCAGCCGGACGACGACGTCGTCGAGCGTCATGTACCGGATGCCGGGGCGCGGGCCGGCGTAGGCCGGCTCGTCGTACATCTTCTGTAAATCGACAGCCGACGGGCTGCGGTCGCCGCCACCTGCCGCTCGGCCGAACTGGTTGATCACCGGGTTGGGCACGTCGCCGTCCTCCTGGGTCGAAGTTTCCTGTCTATGGAACGAAGACTAGTTACCCTGCGTTCCCGGCCCGTCGCGTCCGAGCAGCCGAATGCGCGAAAGCGGAGCGGCAGGTGGAGGCGTCGGTCACTCCCCATTGCCAGCGACCGGCCACCGGGTAAATTTACCTGGAACTACGTGTACCACGATTCGAGGAGTCCGCATATGGCAGGCCGAAACCGCCGGGGCCGGGACGCGATGGGCGTCGGGCTCGCAGCGCTGAACCGGCTGGCGAGCGCCGCAGCCATCGACAAGCTGCGGCTGCGCAAGCCGATCGAACGGGCCGTCTTCGAGGGCACCAAGGCGGGCTTTCGCGGCGTCGGCGTCGCGAACCGCACCTTCGCCGCCGTCCAGAAGCGCGGGAAGCCCGAGCGGCCCGGCCAGGCGAGCGGGCGCGACCTGTTCGATCTGACGCCCGACGACGAGCAGAAGATGATCGTCGACGCCACCCGCGAATTCGCCGCCGAGCAGTTGCGGCCGATCGCCGCCCAGGCCGACGCGGACAGTGCCGCGCCGGCCGACCTGCTCAAGCGCGTCAACGCCGAGCTCGGGGTGACCCTGGTCGGCATCCCGGAGTCCCTGGGCGGCATGAGCGGTGAACGATCGGCGACGACCGGCGCACTCGTCGCCGAGGCCCTCGCGCACGGCGACATGGGCCTCGCGGTTGCCTGTCTGGCGCCGGCGGGCGTGAGCAACGCCCTCGTGCTGTGGGGCGACGAGACTCAGCAGGCCACCTACCTGCCGTCCTTCGTGGGCGGCGACGTACCGGCCGCCGCGC
The DNA here is from genome assembly GCA_032160775.1 of Pseudonocardiales bacterium. GTDB lineage: Bacteria > Actinomycetota > Actinomycetes > Mycobacteriales > Jatrophihabitantaceae > Jatrophihabitans. Next base: position 2,960 of record JAVHVB010000266.1, read on the forward strand.
TCGCGGTGCTGGAGCCGCGACCGCTGTTCGACCCGTTCCAGCTGGACACCACCGCGCAGCGCACATCCGGTGGCTACACACTGTCCGGCG
>JAVHVB010000267.1:0-3291 GCA_032160775.1 Pseudonocardiales bacterium
CGCGTCGGCGAGATCGGTGCCGATCGTGCGCACCGACGAGAGCCCGAGCCGCACCGCCGGTTGCGGGGCATCGAGGCAGGCGCACTGCGAGGGGCCACCGAGGGGAGCTTGCGACCCGAGCATGTCAGAGCCCGGTTCGAGCGACGCCAACGCCAGCGACTCGAGCAACGACGGCTTGCGGATCTCGATGCCGTGCCGCTTCGCGTCGTGGATCAGCGACTGCGGTGAGTAGAAGCCCATCGGTTGCGCGTTCAGCAGCGCCGCGCAGAACGCGGCGGGGTAGTGCCGCTTGAGCCAGGACGATGCGTAGACGAGCAGTGCGAACGAGATGGAGTGCGACTCGGCGAAGCCGAAAGCGGCGAAGGCCTGGATCTTCTCGTAGATCGAGTCGGCCGCGGCGCCGGTGATGCCGTTGGCGGCCATGCCGTCGAAGAGCCGGATGCGCATCGCCTCGATCCGGTCGCGCGAGCGCTTGGAGCCCATGGCCCGCCGCAGTTGGTCCGCCTCGGCCGGGGAGAAATCGGCGACGGCCACCGCGATCTGCATCAGCTGCTCCTGGAACAGCGGGATGCCGAGCGTGCGCTTGAGCGGTTGCTCGAGCCGCGGATGCGGGTAGGTGATCGGCTCCTCACCGTTCTTGCGGCGGATGAACGGATGCACCGAGTCGCCCTGGATCGGCCCGGGCCGGATCAGCGCGATCTCGCAGGCGAGGTCGTAGAAGTTGCGCGGCTTGAGCCGCGGCAGGGTCGCCATCTGGGCACGCGACTCGACCTGGAAGACGCCGACCGAGTCGGCGGCGCAGAGCATGTCGTACACGCACGGAGCCTCTTGCGGGATCGTCGCCAGCTCGTAGGTGACGCCGTGGTGTGCGGTGATGAACTCGAAGCAGTACTGGATCGCGGACAGCATGCCCAGGCCGAGCAGGTCGAACTTCACCAGCCCGATCTCGGCGCAGTCGTCCTTGTCCCACTGCAGGACGGTCCGGCCCGGCATGCGGCCCCACTCGACCGGGCACACCTCGATCACCGGCCGGTCGCACATGACCATCCCGCCGGAGTGGATGCCGAGGTGCCGCGGCGCGTTCTGCAACTCGGCCGCCAGCTCGACGACCCTCGGCGGGATCTCCGCGACGTCCCCTTCGGTCTCGGCCGACCAGTAGTAGCCGCGCTCGATCTCCTTGCTCCACGCGTCCTGCTGACCGGTCGAGTAGCCGAGTGCTTTCGCGATGTCCCGCACAGCCGACTTCGGCCGGTAGGTGATCACGTTCGCCACCTGCGCCGCGTGTTCCCTGCCATGCAGCTCGTAGACGTGCTGGATGACCTCTTCGCGCCGGTCGGACTCGATGTCGATGTCGATGTCCGGCGGCTCGCCGCGCTCGGGGGCGAGGAACCGCTCGAACATGAGGTCGTAGTAGACGGCGTCGATAGCGGTGATTCGCAGTGCGTAACAGACCGCGGAGTTCGCCGCACTGCCCCGCCCCTGGCAGAGGATGCCGCTGTCCCGGCAGAACTTCGCGATCTCCCAGACGACGAGGAAGTAGCCGGGGAAGTTGAGCTCCTCGATGATTTGCAACTCGTGCTCGATCATCGCGAACGCCTTCGCCTCGTGCGGCTTGCCGGTGAACAGTTCCGCGGCACCGAGGTAGGCGAGTTCGCGCAAGTAGCTCATCTCGTCGTGCCCGGACGGGCAGGGGAACGGCGGCAGGTCCGGCGCGATCAACGACAGCGGGAACGCGATCTCCTTCGCCAGCCGGGCGGCGTTGGCCACCGCGTACGGCCAGCGGGCGAACCGCGCCGCCATCTCGGCGCCGCTGCGCAGGTGCTGTCCCGACCAGGCCGGCAGCCAGCCGTCCAGCTCGTCCAGGCTGCTGCGGGCACGTACCGCCGCCATCGCGGTGGCGAGCGGCCGGCGCGCCGGGCCGTGATAGTGCGCGGCGGTGGTGGCGACGAGGTCGAGGTGCAGCGTGTCGGCCAGCGCAGCCAGCACCGCGTACCGATCGTCGGCGAGCGGGTCCAGCTCGTAGGTCAGCTCGACCGCCACGTTGTCCCGGCCGAACAGTGCGGCCAGCCGGTCGAGCTCGCGCCGCGCCGCCGGTTCGCCGCCGGACTCGAGAGCCCGCCGGACGGCCCCCTTCCGGCAGCCGGTGAGCACCAGCCAGTGGCCGTCCGCCTCGGCGGCGAGCGTCTCGAGGTTGTCGTAGACCGGGCGGCCCTTGGCCCCGCCGCGCAGGTGTGCGGTGCCGATCGCGCGGGTCAGCCGCGCGTAACCCTCGGGATCGCGAGCGAGGGCGAGCAGGTGGTTGCCGGGCGGGTCGGGGACGCCGACCCGGGCGGCGACGGCGCGCTCGGCCTGCGTCTTCGGCAGCGCGACGTCGAGCGACAGTTCGGCGCCGAACCCGGTGGCCAGCCCGTACGCCTGCGCCGCCTCGGCGAACCGCACCACGCCGTAGACGCCGTCGTGGTCGGTGAGGGTCAGCGACTCGAGACCGAGCCGGACGGCCTCTTCGGCGAGTTCCTCAGGCCCGGACGCACCGTCGAGGAAGCTGAACGACGAGTGCGCGTGCAACTCGCCGTAGGCGACCGACGCACCGGGCCGGGTGAGTTCGGCCGGGTCGTAGGACGGCCGCTTGCGGGACCAGGCGGGGGAGTCGCCGCCGTCGCCGACGATCTGGCTCCACGGCGCTTGCGGCCGGCCGGACAGCCGGCGTTCGAGCTCCCGCCACGGGATCTCCGGGTTGTCGAATCCCACACCGCCAGATTAGAACAGATGTTCCAATTTCGCTATGTGCGGGCCAGCTCCAGGAGTGCAGGGTCGTGGGCGTTGACCAGCAGCAGATCCGGCTCGCCTGCCGCGAGCACCTCGGCGAGCCGCTGATGGTTTGCCTGCACCTTCGCCCAGTCGAACGCGACCGAGCGTTCCATCAGGGTCATCGGATTCCTGATCCTGCCGTCGAGTTGCCGACGGAAGTAGAACGCGTCGCCCACGTGCAGGACCCAGCGATCGCCGGCATCGACGGCGACGGCGGCGTGCCCGCGAGTGTGCCCGGGCAGGCTGATCAGGACGACGCCGGGCGCGATGTCGGTCAGTTCCTCGGCTCCCGGGAAGCCCCGCCACGACTCGCCCTCGGCCGGCGTGTGCTCGACGAGCGCCGGTCCGTGCGCGTAGTACGTCGGCCGGTAACGCTGCTTCTCCATAAATGTCTGCGGGTGCTGTGCGGCGAACGCCTCGGCCCCTGTGAGGTGCACCGTCGCGGCCGGGAAGTCGGCGAGCCCACCGACGTGGTCGGAGTCG
>JAVHVB010000268.1:0-4282 GCA_032160775.1 Pseudonocardiales bacterium
CAGTTCGCCGCGTCGCCCGAACTGTCCCGCCGCCGCCCGGACGAACTGCTGGAGCAGCTCGGCATGGCCCAGCTGGCCGACAAGGTCGCGGGACGCCTCTCCGGCGGAGAGCAGCAGCGGGTCGCGATCGCGGCCGCGGCATGCTCCGGCGCGCAGCTGCTGCTGGCCGACGAACCGACCAGCCAGCTCGACGCCGAGGGCCGGGCCGAGGTGATCGAGCTCGTCGAGCAGGTGAACCGCGAGTTCGGGACCACGATCGTGCTGGTCACCCACGACCCGCACGTGGCGGAGCACTCCGCCCGCACGGTGACCATCCGCGACGGCCGGGTCGGCGCCGAAGGACGGCACGGCCGCGAGTACGCGGTCGTCGGCCGCGACGGCGCGCTGCAGCTGCCGCCGGACGTGCTCGAGCGATTCCCGTCCGGGACCCTCCTCGAGGTTGCCGCTGAGCAGAACAGCATCACGCTGACGCGTCGCGTCGAGGAGCAGACGCCATGACCGCCCAGGCCCTGACCGGCACCGGCCTGAGCTACGAGGTCGGCGGGCGGGTCATCGTCGACGGGGTCGATGTGCGCGCCGACGCCGGCCGCCTGCTCGCCATCTGTGGACCGTCCGGGGCGGGCAAGTCGTCACTGCTCGCGTTGCTCGGCGGATTGCTGAGCCCGTCGGCCGGCGAGGTGCACCTCGACGGAACGGCGGTCACCGGCGCCGATCAGCAGATGCGCCGGCGCATCTCGATGGTGTTGCAGGGCTACGGGCTGGTCAGCGCGCTGACGGCGCGCGAGAACGTCGCCATCCCGTTGCAGGCGCGCCGGGTCGGCCGCGACGATGTTCGCCGCCGCACGGCGGCCGCGCTCGCCGAGGTCGGTCTCGCGGACGTGGCCGATCATTTGATCGAGGACATGTCCGGCGGCCAGCAACAACGGGCCGCCGTGGCCCGCGCCCTCGCCGCGGCGCCGGACGTGCTGCTGGCCGACGAACCGACGGCCGAGCTGGACGCGGACAACCGCGAGCGGATCGTCTCGTTGCTCGTGGGGCTCGGCCGGGCCGGGGCGATCGTGGTGATCGCCTCGCACGATCCGGACGTCGTCAGCCGCTGCGACACCGTGCTCGAACTCGACGCCGGGAGGGTCGTCACTGGTTGATCGTCGGCGGACCCTGTTGCTCCGGGTTGCTCGGGTCGAACACGTGCAGCCGGACGTCGGCCACCACGTCGTGCTCACCCAGTTGGCGCCGCACGAGCTTGATGGCCTGGTCGTAGACCACGCGGTTGGTGAGGCCCGGCGCCAGCGACCCGGCGATCCCGGCCCACCGACCACGGGTCCCGGCCAGCTCGATCGGGTTCAGGATCTCGATCGTGATGATCCGCCGGACGCTGCTGGTCGAGGTGGCCGGGCGGCGGGCATCCAGTGATCGGGCGATCCGCTCGTCCGGGCTCGGCTGGTCGCCGGGGCGCAGCAGGTACCACGCGAGCACGCCGAGGGTGACGACATTCGTCACGGCGAGGGCGAGCAGCAGGATCAGCACGGTCGAAACGACGCCTCAGCGCGCCCAGGGGGTGTCCGTGTGGCCGGCCCGTGCGGCGATCACGCCGGCCTGGAACCGGCTGGTCGCGCCGACCTGGGCCATGTAGTCGGCGATGTGCCGCCGGCAGGTCCGCACCGAGATCGACAACCGCCGGGAGATCGCCTCGTCCTTCTCGCCCTCGGCCATCAGCCGCAGAATAGCGGCCCTCGTCTCGTCCAACTCGGTGTCGTCGTGGTGCTGGCGGTTGATCATGTCCTCGAGCGGCGCCGACTCCGACCAGAGCTGCTCGAAGGTCGCCACGACCCACGCGATGACGTTCGGTTCACGCACGACCGCGAGTCCCTGCCTGTTCGGGTCCTCGGTCGGGACCGGCAGCAGCGCGACCTTCTGGTCGAACACGAGGCTGCGACCGGGCAGCAACGCGGCGAACCGGATGCGCGCACCGATGTTGGCCAGATCGTTGAGGTAGGCGCGGGTGGCACGGTCGCGCAGCGCGGTGTGCTGGTAGAGCGCCCGGGTCCGGACGCCACGCCGCGCGGTGTAGACATTCGCGACGCGGGTTCGACCGTCGATCCGCGTCGACGGCAGCCGCCCGGGAGCCACGGACAGCATCTCGTGCTCGCAGCGGTCGGCGTAATGCATCAAGACGTTCACGATCATGTTCGGCTCGGACACCACGTCCACGACCGATTCGGCAACCTCGGTCCGCAGCGCGCTGTTCCAGTCCGGCACGAGCCGCCGGATGGCGTCGCGCCTTTGCTCGAGCGCGGCGCGGCGGGCACCCAGCTCGAGATCCTCGGCGCCGAGCGCGGTTGCTTCGGCGAGCATCGGGCTCACCGCGGTCAGCGTTTCGTACTCGCCCTGCCGCACCAGCCCCATTTCGGCGAGCCGGGCGATGCTCTTGTCCAGTTCGCCGGGCGCGATGTCGAGCCGTGCGGCGACGTGTGCGAGCGTGCTTCCCGGAGCGGCAAGGAGGGCGCGATACATGGCGATGTCCGCTTCGACCAGTTCGCCGAATTCGCTCATATTCGCCGCCCAGTAGTTCGTGCATGGCAGCTAGCTGCCAGTCGACGGGTTTGGTTAACCCACCTCGCCGGGTCAATCCTATGTGAGGAGCACCGATTTCTGCGGGCCTGTCGCATTGCCGCGTCGTCCGTAGACTGGAAAGCTCGAGTCGGACCATAGGAAGGTCACGTCAATGCGTTGGTTCAACTGGCGACGTGCGGCCGCCCTGCTCGCGATCGTCGCCGGCGTCGCCGTCGGTGCGACCGCGCCGGCATCGGCAGCCACTCACAGCCATCACGCCGACACCGTCAGCACGCAAGACATCTGGTGGTAATCCGCTGAACCTGGCGCTGCGGCTGTAGTCCTGGCAGCCGCAAACGCCTTCATCCGATCCCGTCTCCTCCGAAGTGCCGCCGGTCGCATCCCCTGGGATCCGACTAACTGGGAGGGGGCGGGATCGGAGCGTTTAACGGTCCGGCTCTGCCAGGATTGCCGGCGTGACCGCAGCACCGCCCGGGCTCACCCACCTGCACAGCGGCAAGGTCCGCGATCTCTTCCGCACCGACGACGGCCGGCTCGTCATGGTCGCGAGTGACCGGATCTCGGCCTTCGACTACGTGCTCGCCAGCACGATCCCGGACAAGGGCCGGATCCTCACCGCGATGACCGTGTGGTGGTTCGGCCGGCTCGACGGCATCGTCGCCAACCACCTGCTCGCGCTGGACGACCCGCTGGTGCCAGCCGCATGGCGGGGCCGGGCCATGGTGTGCACCGCGCTGTCGATGGTGCCGGTCGAGGCCGTCGCGCGCGGCTACCTGACCGGCTCCGGACTGCTCGACTACGCCGCGACCGGCGAGGTGTGCGGCATCCCGCTGCCGGCCGGGCTCGTCGACGGCGACCGCCTGCCCGAGCCGCTGTTCACTCCGGCCACCAAAGCGGCGCTCGGCGAGCACGACGAGAACGTCTCCTACGACGCCGTGGCAGCCACGGTCGGCACCGAGACGGCGGCCGAGCTGCGCGATCTCACGCTGCGCATCTACGGCTTCGCCGCGGACATCGCCCGCGGCCGCGGGATCATCCTCGCCGACACGAAGTTCGAGTTCGGCCGGGACCGGGCGACGGGCGGGCTCGTGCTGGGCGACGAGGTGCTCACGCCCGACTCGTCGCGCTTCTGGCCGGCCGACGACTGGCGGCCGGGCCACCCGCAGCCCAGCTTCGACAAGCAGTACGTCCGCAACTGGCTGCTGTCCGAGGCTGCCGGCTGGGATCGCACGTCCGGGGCGCCGCCGCCGGCGCTGCCGGACGACGTCGTAGCAGCGACCCGGGCGCGCTACGTCGAGGCGTACGAGCGGCTGACCGGGCTGCGCTTCGCCGACTGGCCGGGCTGAGGATCAGATCGGGCGCTGCGGGCGCTGCGGCACGAGGTCGGGCTTGGCGATGAGAACTCGGTGCGTCTTCACCGTTCCGCTGGTGTGCGTCGACGACCGGCCGTAGGTCCCGCCGACTTCGGCGCTGGCCTCGACGCCTGCGCCGAGAATCTTGAAGCCGCCTTTAACGGAGGTCTTCGCGGACACCGACCACTGGGTCGTCTTCGCATCCAGGTCGGTATCCGCCCAGGTCTCGATGTCGGTGTCCTGCCAGGCGTCGATCACGACCGCCTGATCGGCATTGATCGTCGCGGTGAACACTCCGGTGAGATGAGGGTTCGCATTCGCGTCTCGTGCCTGGCACAGGACGTGGATCGCTCCGC
>JAVHVB010000269.1:0-5788 GCA_032160775.1 Pseudonocardiales bacterium
CGGCGCGCGACCGCTCGGACGAGTTCGTGTCGGCCGAGCACCTGCTGCTCGCGCTGGCCGGCACCGACGGCGAGGTGGCCGACGTCCTGCGCCAGCACGGCGCAACAGTGGCGGCGCTGTCCGACGCATTGACCGCCGTGCGTGGCTCCGCACGGGTCACGACGGCGGATCCCGAAGGCACCTTCCAGGCGCTGGCCAAGTACGGCAACGACCTCACCGAAGCCGCCCGCGAAGGCAAGATCGACCCGGTCATCGGCCGGGACGCGGAGATCCGCCGGGTGATCCAGGTGCTCTCGCGGCGCACGAAGAACAACCCCGTCCTCATCGGCGAACCCGGTGTCGGCAAGACCGCCGTCGTCGAGGGGCTCGCCCAGCGCATCGTCGCCAACGACGTCCCGGAAAGCCTGCGCGGCAAGAAGGTCATCGCGCTCGACCTGGGCGCGATGATCGCCGGTTCCAAGTTCCGCGGCGAGTTCGAGGAGCGGCTCAAGGCCGTCCTGAACGAGATCAAGGACTCCGGCGGCCAGGTCGTCACCTTCATCGACGAGTTGCACACCGTCGTCGGCGCCGGCGCGACCGGCGAGGGCGCTATGGATGCCGGCAACATGCTCAAGCCGATGCTGGCCCGCGGCGAGCTGCGGATGGTCGGCGCCACCACGCTCGACGAGTACCGCGAGCACATCGAGAAGGACGCCGCCCTCGAGCGGCGCTTCCAGCAGGTGCTGGTCGCCGAACCGTCGGTCGAGGACACCATCGCGATCCTGCGCGGGCTCAACGCGCGGTACGAGGCGCATCACAAGGTCACCATCACCGACGGCGCGCTGGTCGCCGCGGCGACGCTCTCCGACCGCTACATCACCTCCCGCTTCCTGCCCGACAAGGCCATCGACCTGGTCGACGAGGCCGCGTCCCGGCTCCGGATGGAGATCGACTCGCGGCCGGTCGAGATCGACGAGCTGCAGCGCGCGGTCGACCGGCTCAAGATGGAGGAGATGGCCCTCGCCAAGGAGACCGACGACGCGTCGGCCGAACGGCTGGCCAACCTGCGCGCCGAGCTCGCGGACAACCAGGAGCGGCTGGACGCACTGAACCTGCGGTGGGAGCGGGAGAAGTCCGGCCTCAACCGGGTGGGCGAGCTGAAGGAGAAGCTGGACGAGCTGTCGGGTCAGATCGAACGTGCGCAGCGCGACGGCGATCTCGAGACCGCGTCCCGGCTGCAGTACGGCGAGCTGCCGAAGCTGGAGAAGGAACTCGAAGCCGCCAGTGCCGCCGAGACCCAGGAAGCCGTCGTGGACCCGCTGGTGAAGGAACAGGTCACCGCCGACGACATCGCCGACGTCGTCTCGGCGTGGACGGGCATCCCGGCCGGCCGGCTGATGGAGGGCGAGACAGAGAAGCTCCTACGGATGGAGGACGAGCTGGCCAACCGCGTCATCGGCCAGAAGCGCGCCATCCAGACCGTCTCCGACGCGGTACGTCGCGCCCGCGCAGGCATCTCCGACCCGAACCGGCCGACCGGCTCGTTCCTGTTCCTCGGTCCGACCGGTGTCGGCAAGACCGAACTCGCCAAGGCGATCGCGTGGTTCCTGTTCGACGACGAGCGGGCGATGGTGCGCATCGACATGAGCGAGTACTCCGAGAAGCACTCGGTGGCGAGGCTCGTCGGCGCCCCGCCCGGCTACGTCGGCTACGACGAGGGCGGCCAGCTGACCGAGGCGGTCCGCCGGCGCCCCTACAGCGTGATCCTGTTGGACGAGGTCGAGAAGGCGCACCAGGACGTGTTCGACGTCCTGCTCGCGGTGCTCGACGACGGCCGGCTCACCGACGGCCAGGGACGTACCGTCGACTTCCGCAACACGCTGCTCGTGCTGACCTCCAACCTCGGCTCGGCGACGCTGATCGGAGACCTGCCCGACGAGCTGAAGCGCGACGCCGTCATGGGTGCCGTGCGCGACCATTTCAAGCCGGAGTTCCTCAACCGGCTGGACGACATCGTCGTGTTCGACTCGCTGACCACCGAGGACCTCACCAAGATCGTCGACATCCAGCTGGCGTCCCTGTCGACCAGGCTGTCGGCGCGGCGACTCTCGCTCGAGGTCACCGACGCCGCCCGCGAGTGGCTGGCGATCAACGGCTTCGACCCGCTGTACGGCGCGCGCCCGCTGCGCCGGCTGGTGCAGACGGCGATCGGCGACACGTTGGCGAAGGCGCTGCTCAACGGTGATGTGCGTGACGGCCAGCACGTGGTCGTGGACATGCTGCCCGACCGGTCCGGCCTGTCGGTCGGCGAATGACGATCGCTCCTGACGGGGACGACCCCGAATTGTCCGCCCCCGGTGACGCCCCGACGCACCCTGGGGCGGACAACTCGAAGGTCGCCGACCCGCTCGGCGTAGCCGCGATCGTCGTCGGCTGCATCGGGCTGGTCACGTTCGGCTTCGTGCTGGCGATCGTCACCGCGCTGCTCGCGACGGCAGCCGGCCAACAGGCGGTCAAGCAACGCCGCAGCCTGGAGAACGCCTACATCGCGTTCGGGCTCGCCGTGCTGGACGCCCTGGTGTTCCTCGTCCTGCACTACCTGTTCCGGCTGCCGGCGTTCGCCGGCTGACCGCGGCAGTCGCCTGTGCGAGCATGGGCGACATGACCGAGCCCGGCGACGGCCTGCCGCCTCCCTTCGGCCCGCCGCCGTACGGTCAGCAGCCCTACGCTCAGCAGCCCGGCCCGCCCCCGTACGGTCAGCAGCCCTACGGTCAGCAGCCCTACGGCTACCCGCAACACGGTGGCTATCCCCAGGGCCCCTACGGCTACCCGCAGCCGGTGTCCGGCACCAACGGCATGGCGATCGCGTCACTCGTGCTCGCCTTCTTCTGCTCGCTCGCCGGGCTCATCTGCGGCATCGTCGCGCTGAACCAGATCCGCGACCGGCCGCAGGAGGGCCGCGGGCTGGCGATCGCCGGGATCATCGTCAGCTGCCTGTCGATCATCGGCGGGATCGCCTACTTCGCGGTGCGCAGATGACTGCCACCCGACCTGGCCGCACGACCTTTCGTGCAGCGCAGGCCGCTCCGGTGCGCGTGGCCGCCGCGTTGGGCGTCGGGCTGGCCGCCGACGTCGCGCTCGACCCCCATCAGACCCACGTCCCGCTCTGCCCGCTGCACGCGCTGAGCGGCATCTGGTGTCCGCTCTGCGGCGGACTGCGGGCGGCCGACTCGCTCGCGCACGGGCGGCTCGTCACCGCCCTGCACGAGAACGCGCTGTTCGTGACGGCGCTGCCGTTGCTGTTCGCGGGCTGGCTCTACTGGATGCTGCAGGCCGGGTCGGGCCGGCCGAGACCGAAGCTGCCGCGCGCGGCGGCCATCGTTCTCATCGTGGTCGCCGTCGGATTCACGGTCGTGCGCAACGTGCCGTCCGTCTCCGGGCTGCGCGGGGCCTGACCCTCAGAACAGGTTGTCCCGCAGGCAGTTCTGGAAGCCCGGTCGGTCACTGTTGTCGATGCCGCCGCACTTGTCCGCCGCGTGCAACAGCAGCACCGTGAGCAGCGTGGCCAGCAGGCCGCCGACGATGCTGCACACCAGTCCGGCCACCGCCATCCCGCGCCCGGTGCCGGCGACCTTGGCCTCGTTCATCGCGATGAGCCCGAAGATCACGCCCGGGATCACCAGGGCGGCATCGAAGAAGGACAACCAGCACATGACGATCGACGCGACGCCGAGCACGAGTGCGGTGACCGCCTTGCCGTTGCTGCGCGATGGGGCATGTCCGTATCCGGGCGGCGGCGGGTAGTAGCCGGGCGGCGGCGGCGGGTATGGGTACTGCCCAGGCGGCGGCTGGGCAAACCCGGGCGGCGGCGGCTCCGCGTACGGCGTGTACGGCGTGCCGGGTGGGTTGCTGAACGGGTTCGTCGGGTTCGCGCCGGGCGGCGGGCCCCAGTCCTGCGGTGCCGGCGGGGTCTGCACGACCGGCCCGGTGTAGCCCGGCGGTGCGTACTCAGCCGGGATCGGGTGCTCCGGCTTGCCGTACCGGTACGGATCGAACGGCGGGTCGTCGGCCTGATCGCCCTTACTGAGGTCGACACCCTCGGACGACGAGTTGTGCTCCGGATCGTCGGGCCTCGTCATCATGTCCTCCGTGCGCCGCGGCTCGTGGCTGTCGACTCTAACCGTCCGGGGCAGACGTTCCAGGACGTCCACGTAAACTCCGCCGAGTGAGTGAGCCCAAGAAAAAGGCGTTGCCGGTGTCCATGCGCAAGGCGTCGTCGGACGGCGAGGCTCCAGCGACCCCGAGCCGGCCGCGCACCGTCGTCGCCGCGACGATCGCGTTGGGCGTCTCCGCACTCGCCGCACTCGGTGCGGCGACCGCTCTGTACGGGCAGACGACCTACCTGCACCGCGAGCAGGCGAAGGCGAACAGCAGCGCCGCCTCGAGCGCGTCGTCGCACGCGGTTGCCGCGGCGTCGAGCAGCCACTCGGACACTGCCAGCGCAGCGGCCTCGGCGTCGTCGGTGAACCAGACGAAGTACCCGACGGCGGGCTCGAAGCTCGACGACCAGGTCAGCCAGCAGCAGACTGGCGGGCTGATCATGTCGCTGGTGCTCGCGCTGGCCACCAGCTTCATCGCGTTCGGCGTCTTCCGCGGCCGGCACTGGTCGCGATGGGGCGTGCTCGCGTTCTGGGCGATCGCGTCGTTCACCGGTACGTTCGCCGGTTTCTCCTACCTGTTCGCGATCGGCAGCTCGCTGCCCGCCGCGTTCAAGCTGACGACCTTCCTCTCGGCCGCCGCCATGATCGTCGCCGTCGGGTTGTGCAACTTCGGGCCGGCGCCGGCGTTCTTCGCGCTGTCCAAGCCCACCCACGCCGGCCCGACGCAACGGCGCGGGCTGTTCGCGCCGCGCACGCGGCCGCCGGAGGCCGGCCGGCCCGCTGCGCCAGGGCGGCAGCGCACCAAGACCGCGCTGACCACGAGCGCGGCCGACCGGGGCGAGGCCTATGTCGAGAAGCAGCGGTCGAAGAAGCGTTCGACCGCGAACTCTGACGCGGTCGCACGCGGGGCGGAGCTGGCCCGGCAGCGGGCGAAGGCGAGCAAGTCGCGCCGCACCACGGACGGCTGACGTGAGCGATCGGGACGACCTGCTCCAGCTGATCAAGGACATCGCCGTCGTGCACGGCAAGGTCGTCCTGTCCTCGGGCCGGGAGGCCGACTACTACATCGATCTGCGCCGCATCACGCTGCATCACGCGGCTGCACCGCTGGTGGGCCGGGTGCTGCTAGAGCTCACCGCCGACTGGGACTTCGACGCGGTCGGCGGCCTGACGTTGGGTGCCGACCCGGTGGCGACCGCGATGCTGCACGCGTCCGCTGCGGAGCTGGACGCGTTCGTCGTGCGCAAGAGCGAGAAGCAGCACGGCTTGCAGCGACGGATCGAAGGGCCGGACGTCGCCGGCCGGCGGGTGCTGGCCGTCGAGGACACCTCGACGACCGGTGGATCGGTGCTGACCGCGGTCGACGCGCTGCGCGCTGCGGGCGCGGACGTGGTCGGCGTCGCGGTGATCGTCGACCGCGGTGCCGGTCCGGCCGTCGAGGCCGCCGGGCTGCGCTACCGCGCCGCGTACTCGATGGCCGATCTCGGCCTCTCCTGATCACTCACCAGAAAGTGCGGGCGTGGACGAACCGGGTGCGGTGGGGGTGGGGCCGCACCCGCTGCCGTGGCCTGACGACCCGCGCTTCGACCCGGACCTGCTGCGCGGTGGGGATCTGCGCAACGTCATCGACCGGTACCGGTACTGGACGG
>JAVHVB010000270.1:0-2675 GCA_032160775.1 Pseudonocardiales bacterium
TTGTTGACGTTGCCCGCCCCGGCCGCCAGCGTGCCACTGCGGAAGTAGGTCAGCGCACCCGCATCGGACGTGACGGTGGTGCTGCCGCCGCGGACCACCGGCGGGTTGGTGCCGGCGTCGCCGCCGGACACGGTGGTGGTGGCGTTTGCGGGCACGAGTAGCGCGGCGCTGGCTATGCCTACTGCGCCGAGCGTCGTGAGCGTCCGTCGTGCGGTGCGGAACCGAGATCCCGCGCGGTGGCGTCCTGTTTGCCGCATTGTGGGTTCCCCCAAGTCGAAGTCGTGTGTCGGCCATCACGGAGAACGACGGCTGTAACCCGGCGGTCACGCCGACCCGTCCAAGCAGTGCCAAGCACGGGTGGACGGAATCGGACAAACGACGGCACATCCGTGCGTACCCTTTGGTATGGCGCGGCACGCAACAACCGGATTGGTTTGGCTTCCGGAACCGACGGGAAGGGTGCGCGCGAATTCGGCCGTGTTGCACGGCCGTCAGGTGCTCGTCACCCGGCCGAAACGGGGCGCTGCGAACGTCGGCTCATGCACATCAGTGATCCGCAGCTCGACGCCCTCGTCCGTACTCCATGGCTCCTGCACGCCGCCCGCGAGACCCTGCTCGTCCGGCCCAGTGAGGCGCGCGACCTCGCCGCCGTCGCGCGGATGCACGGCAGGTGCAGCCCGCGCTCGCTGCTCGATCGCTACCGGCGCGGTGGCCGGCCGCCGTCGGTCGCTGCGCTGGACCGCGCGCTGCGCGGTCCCTACTGCGTTGTCGTGGTGACGTCCTCGGGTGAGGTAGTCGCGCATGGCGCGCTCGAACCGGACCCGGCGCACGATGAACACTGTGCCGACGTCGGCCTGCTCGTCGAGGACGCTCGGCAGCGCAGGGGCATCGGTACAGAGGTACTGACGCACCTGGCCGGTGTCGCCCGGTCGGCGGGCTGCCGCGAGCTGATCGGCTACCCGGCCACGGCGGTCGCGCCCGCGCAGCGGCTGATGCTCGAGGTCGGCCGCACCCGGATGGTCACCGGTGCCGACGCGCACCTGCACACGCAGCTGAGCGAGTCCGCCTCGCTCGGCCTGGGCGCGGTACGTCAGAGGCTCGCTGGCTGACCTCGCATCAGCGTGGTGCGATCGCCGACCACGCCACGGTGAGCTCGCCATGCCGGGCACGGCGGGTGTCGACCGCCCACCCGTCCGCGGCGAGCCGGTGGGTCGCCGCGATCCACCGCTGCCGCGCGCCGAAGGTCGCCAGACCGGACACCGCATCCCAAGCCGCGTCGAACGCGCGCAGGAACGCGTGGATCGGCTCTCCGGCCACGTTGCGGTGGATCAACGCCTTCGGCAATCGCTCGGCCAGCCGCCCGGGACGGGCCAGGAGCTCCACCCGGCAGGCGAAGGTGAGCGACTGCGGGCCCGTCGCGTCGAGCAGCACCCAGCCGGCGAGCCGGCCGAGTTCGTCGCAGGTACCCTCGACCAGCGCGCCGCCCGGTCCGAGCGCAGCGCACATCGTCAGCCACGCGTCGGCTGCGGCGGCCTCGTCGTACTGACGCAGCACGTTCGCGGCGCGCACCAGCGCCGGACGGTGCCCGGCCAACTCGAACCCGCCGCGGTCGAAAGTGAGCCGCGGCGGATCGGCCGCGGGCTGCGCTGCGGCGACCCGGTCCGGGTCGATCTCCAGGCCGAGCACGCGCACGTCCGGACGCACCCCGCGCAGCCGGTCGGCGAGTTCGATCGCGGTGACCGGCGTCGCGCCGTAGCCGAGGTCGATCACCAGCGGGTCCACCGCGCCGGTCAGCAGCGCGCCGAGCCGGCCGACGATCCAGTTGTCCATCCGGCGCAGGCGGTTCGGATTCGTCGTGCCACGCGTCGGCAGCCCGAGGGCGCGCGCCCGTCCGGCGGCCAACCGTGGTGGATGGGAGCCGGAACTGGGCGACGGCCGGGACACCGCTCCACGGTAACGTCGCGAATCGTGCCGACCGACCTCGCAGAGCTGACCACGCTGCGGCTGGGCGGCCCGGCTGGGCGGGTGGCGACGGCGACGACGACCGGCGAACTCGTCGAACTGGTCCGCACCGCGGACGCGGTCGGCGAGCCCGTGCTCCTGGTGGGCGGCGGCAGCAATCTCGTCGTCGGCGACGACGGCTGGCCCGGGCTCGTGGTGCTCCTGCGGACCACCGACGTCCAGGTGGAACCGGCCGGCTCGTCGCTGGCGGTACGCGCTGACGCCGGTGTCGTCTGGGACGAGTTGGTGGCCCGCACCGTCGAGCAGGGCTGGTCCGGGCTCGCGGCGATGTCCGGCATCCCGGGCTGCGCCGGGGCGACGCCGGTGCAGAACGTCGGCGCCTACGGCAGCGAGGTCGCCGACGTTCTCACGGGGATCACTGTGCTCGACCGGCACAGCGGGGCGGTCGAGAAGTGGCGCCCGCAGCAGTGCGGCTTCGGCTTCCGCACCAGCGCGTTCAAGCACACTGATCGCTACGTCGTCCTGGACGTGACGTTCGGTCTCGGCCCCTCACCGGACGCGCCCGCCGTCCGCTACCTCGAGGTTGCCAAGCGACTCGGCGTCGAGCCGGGTGCCACCGCGCCGTCCACCGACGTCCGAGAGGTCGTGCTCGATCTGCGGCGCAGCAAGGGCATGGTCCTCGACCCGGACGATCACGACACCTGGAGCGTCGG
>JAVHVB010000271.1:0-13757 GCA_032160775.1 Pseudonocardiales bacterium
GGTTTCTCCTCCACCGCGCTGTCCGACCGGATCATCGACTGTGACGCGCGGGTGGTCATCACCGCCGACGGCGGCTACCGGCGCGGCGCGCCGTCGGCGCTGAAGCCGGCGGTCGACGAGGCCGTGGCGAAGTGTCCGGACGTGCGCAGCGTGCTCGTCGTCCGGCGCACTGAGCAGGACGTCGACTGGACCGACGACCGTGACGTGTGGTGGCACGATCTGGTCGACGCGCAGTCGACCGACCACACGCCGGAGGCGTTCGACAGCGAGCAGCCGCTCTACGTCATGTACACGTCGGGGACGACCGGCAAGCCGAAGGGCCAGTTGCACACGTCCGGCGGGTACCTGACGCAGGTCGCGTACACCCCCTGGGCGGTGTTCGATCTCAAGCCGGACGAGGACCTGTACTGGTGCGGCGCGGACATCGGCTGGGTGACCGGCCACAGCTACATCGTGTACGGGCCGCTCGCGAACCGGGCGACGTCGTTCATGTACGAGGGCGTGCCGAACAGCCCGGACGAGCACCGCTGGTGGCAGATGATCGAGAAGTACAAGATCTCGATCCTGTACACCGCCCCGACGACGATCCGCACGTTCATGAAGTGGGGCGAGCAGATCCCGCAGGAGCACGACCTGTCGTCGCTGCGGCTCCTCGGCTCGGTGGGCGAGCCGATCAACCCGGAGGCGTGGATCTGGTACCGCAAGCACATCGGCGGTGACAGAACGCCGGTCGTCGACACCTGGTGGCAGACCGAGACGGGCGCGATCATGATCAGCCCGCTGCCGGGGGTCACCGAGTGCAAGCCCGGCTCGGCGACCCGTCCGTTGCCGGGCATCGGGGCGGACGTCGTCGACAACGAGGGCAAGCCGGTGCCGAACGGCGGCGGCGGGTTCCTCGTGCTCACCGAGCCGTGGCCGGCGATGACGCGCGGCATCTGGGGTGACCCGGAGCGGTTCAAGGAGACCTACTGGCAGCGGTACGCCGACGAGGGCTACTACTTCGCCGGGGACGGTGCGAAGAAGGACGACGACGGAGACCTGTGGCTGCTCGGCCGGGTGGACGACGTCATGAACATCTCCGGCCACCGCATCTCGACCACCGAGGTCGAGTCGGCGCTGGTGTCGCACCCGTCCGTCGCGGAAGCGGCCGTCGTCGGCGCCACCGACCCGACGACGGGACAGGGCATCGTCGCGTTCGTCATCCTGCGCGGCAGCGGCCCGACCGAGGAGGAGGAGGGCGAGAAGCTGGTCAAGGAGCTGCGCAACCACGTGGCCAGCGAGATCGGCGCCATCGCCAAGCCCCGGCAGATCATGATCGTGGCCGAACTGCCCAAGACCCGCTCCGGGAAGATCATGCGCCGGCTGCTGCGCGACGTGGCCGACCACCGCGAACTCGGCGATGTCACGACCCTGACCGACTCCTCGGTGATGGACCTCATCGGCGAGAAGATGCCGAGCGCTCCTTCGGAGGACTGACGAGCGGGCCGACGCCGAGCTTCTCGGCGAGGCAGATGGCGTTGTACGGCGCGTGCACCTTGACGTCGTTGTCGAAGTGCACCTGCACGTCCAGCCCGGCGGCCGTCCACGTCCTGATGTCTGCGGCCCATCGGTCGAGCGCTTCGTCGGTGTAGCCGCTGGTGTAGAGCTCGGCGTCGCCGTGCAGGCGTACGTAGACGAGGTCGGCGGTGACGTCGCGGAGGAGCGGCCACTTGCCGGCCGTGTCGGCAACCACCAGCGAGATCGCGTGCTCTCGGAGCAGGTCGACGAACTGCGGCGTCTCGAAGCTCTTGTGCCGGATCTCGAGCGCGTGCCGCAGCGGCTGGTCGGTGGCCGCCTCGGTGATCGCGCGGTCCTTCATCCGTTCGTCGTGCCTACGGGACAGCCAGGCGGCCTCGCCGGTCGAGCGGGGGAGTAGCGCGAAGAACGCGCGCAACCGCTCGGGGTTGAAGCCGAGGTTCGGCGGGAGTTGCCAGAGGATCGGCCCGAGCTTGTCGGCGAGCGCGAGCACGCCGGACGCGAAGAAGTTGGCAAGCGGCGTCCCGACGTCGTTGAGCTTCTTCATGTGCGTGATGAACCGCGCGCCCTTGACGGCGAACCGGAAGTCGTCCGGCGTCTGCGCGTACCAGGTGCGGAAGCTGTCCGGGCGCTGAAGCGAGTAGAACGTCCCGTTGATCTCAACGGCGTTCAGCTGGGACGACAGGTAGGCGAGTTCCTTCTTGTGCGCCAGCTTCGGCGGGTAGAACACCCCCCGCCACGGCGGGTACAACCACCCCGACGTCCCGATCCGGATGTCGCCAGCCACACGTCCACGCTAGTTCGCGCCGGGCAGCAGCGTCGCCATCCGGTCCCACACGCGGTGCCGGCCGAGCGCGGTCAACTGTGTCGTGCACGCTGTCGCCGCCGGATTCGGTGTTCCACATGACCGCGACCGGCCAACTTGTCCGTTTAGCGGGCAACGGGGTGCGGGTAGTTTGCAGCCGTCGAACTCACGGCACACAGATTGACAACCCTCCGGAGATTTCGATGACCGACTACCGCAACACGCCGGCCAACACGCCGGCCAATGCACCGGCCCGAGGCTCGGTGAACGCGTCCAACCGGGAGCGCACCCTGTCCTATATCGCAGGACTGCTGGGCGTACTCATGTTCGCCTTCGGCTTCCTGAAGTGGCTGAACATCGGCCAGGCCAACGACACGAACAAGTACGCAGGATTCGCGTTCGGCATGCCGACCACTGCCGTCATTCTCCTGTCCCTCGCGGCAGGCATCGTCGCCGTTCTCGGGGCGATGGATCGCCGCGACGGCCGCGGCGTCCCGAGCGCCATCCCGACCGGTCTGGCCGCGGCAAGCCTGCTCGGCGCGATCGGCATCCTGCTCGGCAAGGGCAGCATCAGCCCCGACGTCGGCGACAACGTCGGCGTGGAGATCGGTCTCATCCTCGGTCTCATCACCGCGGCGCTGCAGACGATCGTCCTGGCGATGGGGCTCGCGTCCCGGGCCAACGACGAGGCGAACACCGGCTACGCCGCCCGCCGGGCGACCACGGATCACCGAACAAGCGTCTGACGCACCCCGCAGTCGAGCAGCCCGTCCGGTTCTGCCGGGCGGGCCGCTCGCTGCGAGTCCGAGTGACGGGCCGATCAGAGTCCGAGTGACGGGCCGATCAGTCGTGCAGTTCGCCCAGCACGATCGGCAGTTCATCCAGCAGTTCACGGGCGAGGAAACCGACGCCGCCCATTCTGGCCGCGAGCCGATCGCCGGCCCTGGCGTGCGCGTAGTTGCCCCAGCAGGCCGCGTGTTCGGCATCGACCCCGCGGGCAAGCAGCCCGGCGACCGCGCCGGCAAGTACATCGCCGCTGCCCGAGGTGCCGAGGCCGGCGTTCCCGCTCGAGATCCGGTATACGCGGCCGGCCGGTGTGGCCACCGCCGAGTAGCAGCTGACGACCGCGCTCCACCGACGGGCGATCTGGAGCGCCAGTTCGATGTCGGGCAGTCCCTCGGCCGCGCCGTCCAGGAGCAGTTCCGCTTCCTGCTGGTTCGGGGTCAGGACCAGCCGGCCGGCCAACCGCTCGGCGCCGTCCCGGACGTCGTCGAGGACGCCGAGGGCGTAGGCGTCGAGCACGACCGGGAAGTCGGCGTCGGACCGGGCGACGAGGTCGACCAGCCGCCGTGCGATATCCGAGCTGTCGAGGCCCGGCCCGACGGCCACGGCGTCCGCGCTGTCGAGCAGCTGCTCGACGACCGTGTCTTCCACATCGGCGTCGTGCCGGCCGCCCCAGCCGGTGACCGACGCCTCGGGTAGCGCGACCGCCAGTGGAACAGCGACCGCGGGCGGCACCGCCATCGCGAGCACCCCGGCGCCGACCCGCAGGGCGGCAAGGCCGGCGAGCGCGGCCGCGCCCGGCGTGGCTCGCGCGCCGCCGAGGACGAGCACGTGCCCGCGACTGTGTTTCGAGTTGCCCGGGTCGGGTAGCGGCCACTGCCGGAGCAGCTCCGGCGTGATGTCCGTCGGCTGCTCGGTCATCCCGGCCCGGCTGATCCGGCTGGGTGGTGCACCGGCCCGGCCGGATGCTCGGTTCGCAGGTCCGCACCGGCGAAGGCGGGCAGGAGATGATCCTGCGCGTTCGACGCGGTGACCCGCCAGAGACCGCGCTCGTCGCGCGCCATGCGGGTGATGCCGGTGTTCACCAGTGATTGCGAGCGCGCCAGCTCCAGCAGTTGCGTCTCGTCCAGCCCTTCGCACACGTAGCGCAGCACGCTGATGACCGCGTCGTGCGTGACCACGAGAACTCGCTCGCCGCCGGCCAGCCGGTCCAGGTCGAGCATGAAGCTGCGCAGCCGTAACGCCAGATCGGCCCACGACTCCCCGCCGGGCGCACGGTAGTAGAACTTGCCCAGCCATCGGCGCCGTTGGTCCTCGAGCGGATACCGGACGCGCACCCCGTGGCTGGTGAGCGTGTCCAGGATCCCCAGTTCCTTGTCCCGCAGGCGCTCGTCGAGATGTGGTCGCAGACCCAGCTCGCCGCCGGAGATCGCCCACTCGGCCGTCTGCCGGGCACGCGCGTACGGCGACGACCACACCGACGTCGGCGGCGCTGCGCCGGTACCGGTCCGGAGGAAGCGGCCGAGCAGCTGAGCCTGACGCGCGCCCAGCTCGGTCAGCCCGACGTCGGCGTCCCGCCCCGCTACCTCGATGACCTCCGCACCGGTCGCCTCGGCATGCTCGCGGGCCACATTGCCCGTGCTCTCGCCGTGCCGGACGAGAATCAGTTCTGCCGCGGCCATCGGCGGGTTCCGTGGCGGCGCGCTGTGTCGATGAGCATCGCCTCGGAGTATGCCCACCTCGACGGCTCATAGACATGGCCGAGCCGTCTCGGCGGGTGTGGCTCAGCCCGTCTGGAGGGTGCGGCTGAGCAGGCGGCGGCCCTCGTCGCGGAAGCCACGCGCTGCGTAGTAGCGGAGCAGTGGCCCGACGTCGCGGCCGTTCGGTGCCACGACCACGTCCAGCAGCGTGGCGCCCCGCGAGCGGGCCCAGTCCGCGGCATCGGCGATCAGCGCGGCGCCCAAGCCGCTGCCGCGGTGCGCCGGCTCGACGTAGAGATCCTGCAGTTCGGCGACGACGCCGGATTCCAGGATCACCTGGCAGGTGGTCAGCGCGAAGCCGACGGCGCGGTCGCCGAGCGTCGCGAGGCTGATGTGTGCCGTCCGGACGAGGGCCAACAGCGCGCCGAAGTTGCGCTCCAACTCGACGGTGCTGGTCGTGAACCCGTCCTCGTCGTAGAAGTCGCGGGTCAGCCGGAGCAGGTCCGGCAGGTCTTGCGGACCGGCGTCCCGAAGCTGCCAGACTTGCGGCCCGTCGGCGGTGCTCACGAAAGCGATCATGCTCCTCGTAGCCCGGACGGACGGTCCCGGTCCGGACCCGTCAGGCCGCCCCCGCCCCGGCCAGTCGGCCGGTGAGGAAGTCTCGGGCGGCGGGCCAGTCGTCGTCGGTCATCGAGTACTGCACCGTCGTCCGCCACGACCCGTCGCGACGGATCCGGTGCTTGCGCAGCTCACCCTCGCGGGTCGCGCCGAGCCGCTCGATCGCGGCCTGCGAACGGGTGTTGTGGATGTCGGTGTGCCACACCACCCGGGCGGCGCCGAGGGTGTCGAACGCGTGCGTGAGCATGAGCAGTTTCGACTCGGTGTTGTGCCCGGTGCGCCACCAGCGCATGCCGAGCCAGGTGTGCCCGATGGCGATGGTGCGCACCGCCGGGTCGATGTCGTAGTAGGAGGACGTGCCCGCGAATTCGCCGGTCACCGCGTCGAGTTGTGCATACGCGAATCGCTCACCGCGGGCGCGCGCGGCCAGTGCCACGGCGATGTGCTCCCGCGCCTCGTCGAGGTCTCGCGGCGGCGCCGGGTACATCCAGCGGAACACCTCGTCGGCGTCCGCACCCTCGCCGGCCGCGGCGAGGTAGCCCGCGGCGTGCTCGGCGGCGAGCGGCTCGAGCCGGATGAGCCGCCCGTCGAGCACGGGCAGGGAATACCAGTCGTCGGGCTGCGTCACACCGGAATCGTAGGCTGGCTGTCATGAAGTTGACCGAGTTCTGGCGCCGCATGGAGGAGCGGTTCGGCGCCACGTACGCGCGCAGCCTCGCGGCCGACTACCGGGTCCCGGATCTCGGTTCGACGATCGACGCCGCGCTGGCCGCCGGGGTCGAGGCAAAGGACGTCTGGCGCGCGGTGTGCGCCGAGTTCGAGATGCCCGCAGCCCTGCGCTGAGTCGCCCGGCGTGTCGCCCGCAGTCGAACAGGTGTTCGGCTAGGGTTTCGACAACGGTATCCACAGAGCCGGTTCGAATCGACCCCTCGTCCACAGCCCGGCGAGCCGCCCCGGTTCTGTCGGTACCCCGCTCTAACGTCGCCGACGCACACATGACAGCACAGGTGAGAGGTGCCCCCATGGCAACCAGCTTCGACCGGGACAAGGCGCTCGTCGTCGCCCTGGCGCAGATCGAGAAGCAGCACGGCAAGGGATCGGTCATGCGCCTCGGCGACCGAGTCTCCGTGCCGTTGGGGGTGATCCCCACCGGGTCGATCGCCCTCGACGTCGCACTCGGCATCGGCGGCCTGCCGCGCGGCCGGGTGATCGAGATCTACGGGCCGGAGAGTTCCGGCAAGACCACGGTCGCGTTGCACGCCGTCGCCAACGCGCAGGCCGCGGGCGGCGTGGCGGCGTTCATCGACGCCGAGCACGCGCTCGACCCGGAGTACGCCCGCGCGCTGGGGGTGGACACCGATCAGCTGCTGGTCAGTCAGCCGGACAACGGCGAGCAGGCGCTCGAGATCGCCGACATGCTGATCCGCTCCGGCGCGTTGGACGTCATCGTGATCGACTCGGTCGCGGCTCTGGTGCCGCGCGCGGAGATCGAGGGCGAGATGGGCGACAGCCACGTCGGCCTGCAGGCGCGGCTGATGAGCCAGGCGCTGCGCAAGCTCGCCGGCGCACTGAACAACTCCGGCACGACCGCGATCTTCATCAACCAGCTCCGCGAAAAAATTGGTGTGATGTTCGGCTGCTTTTCCGGAACGACGCGCGTGGTGCTTGCTGACGGCACGACTGAGAAGATCAGCAAGATCGTCAACCAGAAAATGGACGTCGAGGTGCTGTCCTACGATCCGGAGGCCGACGCGATCGTGCCGAAGAAGGTCGTCAACTGGTTCGACAACGGCGTCGCTGAACGGTTCCTGCAGTTCACGGTCGAGAAATCCGGCGGTAACGGTCGCTCGCAGTTCGCGGCTACCGAGAACCACCTGATCCGGACGCCTGGAGGCTGGCGAGAAGCCGGCGAGCTGATTGCCGGCGATCGGGTCATGGCTACCGAGACGCACCGGCTGAGCGAACAGCAGTGGCAGGTGGTGCTCGGATCGCTCCTCGGTGACGGCAACCTTTCGCCCAACCGCCGCGGTCGCAACGGTGTGCGCTTCCGCCTCGGCCACGGCGCCAAGCAGCGCGAGTACCTCGACTGGAAGGTCTCGCTGCTCGGCAACATCCCGTGCTCGCGCCGCGAGAACGCGCGAGGTGCGTCCTTCGCCGACTTCACGCCATTGGCCGAGCTCGGCGAACTCCAGCGAGCGGTCTACTTCGGTGACGGCAAGAAGACCGTCAGCTGGGACTACCTGAAGGCGCTCACCCCGCTGGCGCTGGCGGTCTGGTTCATGGACGACGGATCGTTCACTGTTCGGTCGAAGGGAGTCCAGGAGCGGACGGCCGGCGGCAGCGGGCGCGTGCAGTTCTGCATCGAGGCGCTCAGCGAGGGGTCGCGGGAGCGGCTCGTGGAGTACCTGCGCGACACGTATGGCTTCGCGGTGTCCTGGCGTCCGACAGGTTCGCGCGGGAAGGCGGTACTGACCTTTGACACCGAATCCTCGCGACGCTTCCTGGAACTCGTGGCGCCGTATGTCCATCCCTCCATGGACTACAAGCTGCTGCCGGAATTGTGTGGACAGTTCGACGTCGAGCCGCAGTTCGTCGAGCCGACTGTTCGGCCGGTCCCGGCACGAATTCTCGACATCCACGTCAAGCCGAAGACCCGATCGATGCACCGGTTCGACATCGAGGTGGAAGGCAATCACAACTACTTCGTCGATGGCGTGATGGTGCACAACAGTCCTGAGACCACCACCGGTGGGCGGGCGCTGAAGTTCTACGCCTCGGTGCGGCTCGACGTGCGGCGGATCGAGACGCTCAAGGACGGCACCGACGCAGTGGGCAACCGCACCCGGGTCAAGGTCGTGAAGAACAAGGTCGCGCCGCCGTTCAAGCAAGCGGAGTTCGACATCGTGTACGGCGAGGGCATCAGCCGCGAAGGTTCGCTGATCGATGTCGGCGTCGAGCAGGGGCTGATCAAGAAGTCCGGCGCCTGGTACACCTACGAGTCCGATCAGCTCGGGCAGGGCAAGGAGAACGTCCGCAGCTTCCTGCGCGACAACCCTGACCTCGCCGACGAGATCGAGAAGAAGATCAAGGAGAAGCTGGGCATCGGGCCGCAGGTCGACGACACGGGCGCGCCGATTGCGCCGATCGAGCCGTTGCCGGCGCCGGTCGACTTCTGACCGGCGTGCGCGACGGCACGTCGCCCGACGACATTCCGGGCGATCCCGAGCAGGACATCGGCGACCCGGACAGCGTGGCGCGGGCGATCTGCCTGCGCCAGCTGGCCCAGCGGGCCCGCAGTCGCGCCGAGCTGGCCACCGCGCTGCGCAAGCGGGGGGTGCCCGACGCCGCCGCGACCCGGGTACTCGACCGGTTCGTCGAGGTCGGCCTGATCGACGACGTCGCGCTTGCGGTC
Organism: Pseudonocardiales bacterium; assembly: GCA_032160775.1. Classification (GTDB taxonomy): domain Bacteria; phylum Actinomycetota; class Actinomycetes; order Mycobacteriales; family Jatrophihabitantaceae; genus Jatrophihabitans. Next base: position 8,834 of record JAVHVB010000271.1, read on the forward strand.
GGTTACGCCGAGGCGCAGCATCAGGAGCGCGGGCTGTCCCGCCGGGCGGTCGCCGGCAAGCTGCGCCAGCGCGGGCTGGCCGACCAGGCCGATGCCGCCTTGGCGGGCATCGACGCCGACGACGAGCGGGTCCGGGCAGAGCAGTTGGTGGCCAAGCGGCTCCGCTCGCTGACCGGCCTGCCGACCGAGGTCCAGGCGCGGCGGCTCGTCGGGCTGCTCGCCCGCAAGGGGTATTCATCCGGGCTCGCGTACGCGGTCGTTCGCCAGGCATTGGCTGCAGACCTTGATTTGTTAGCCGAGCGTTCATAACCTCGGGGCACCAGGAGTATTACCCCGCATCCCATGCGCCCGGGCGGGCGCCGTCCGATACCGAAGTACCGCACCGAAAGGGGCCCAGCCGCCGTCCGGTCAGCCGACCGGACCCCGCCGATCACCGCGACGGTCGCGAGCGCCTCCCGCGCAGCGCCGTCGTGCTGCTCCGTTTTCCTTCCCGCGTAGCTCCACCGTCTCCTGGTCCGGGATCCACCGCGTCAGGAGGCGTTCATGAACGGGGTCTGGTACGCGGCGGTTGGTGCGATTTTCGTACTCGGCCTGTTGTTCGTCCTCGCCTACGCCCGCCGCACCGCGCCGGCCGGCCGGCACCAGGTCGCCGCGGCGGATCCGGACGAGGTGCAGGTCGAGGCCCGCCGGCTCGCGCAGACCGAGGCCAGCGCGCTCCGGCAGGCCGTGCAGGCCGAGACCGAGGGGCTGCGCCGCGTCGCCGAGGCCGAGGCGGAAGCGACGCGACGCTCGGCGCGCGCGGACGCCGAGTCGACCCGCGCGCAGGCCGAAGCGATGCTCGCCGCTGCCCGCGAACGGGCCGCCGCCGCCGCGGCGCAGGCGCGCGAGGCCGCTAGTGCGGAGGTCACCAGACTGACCGAGGACGCGCGCCGGCTGCAGAGCGCTCAAGAGGCCCGTTCGGCCCGGTTGGACGAGGCCGAGGAACGGCTCGACACCCGGCAGAACCGGCTGGAGCAGCGGGCCGACGAACTGCGCGCCCAGGGGGAGGAGTTGGCCGCGCTGCGCGACGAGCTGGACTCGCGACTGCGGCGGCTCGAGGCCGACCAGCAGGCGCTCGCCGCCCAGGCCGACGACCATCGCCGGGCCCTGGAACAGATAGCCGGGCTCACCACCGAGCAGGCCAAGGCGCAGCTGTTGGCGGGCGTCGAGACGACCGCGCGCCGGGAGGCGGCCGTGCTCGCCCGCGCCATCGAGAACGAGGCGCGTGCCGAGGGCACCGAGCGGGCCCGCGCGATCGTCGTCGAAGCCGTCCAGCGCGTCGCCAGCGCCCAGACCACCGAGACCGTGGTCAGCGTCCTGCATCTGCCGGCCGAGGAGATGAAGGGCCGCATCATCGGCCGCGAGGGCCGCAACATCCGCGCGTTCGAGGCGGTCACCGGCGTGAACGTGCTCATCGACGACACTCCCGAGGCGGTGCTGCTGTCCTGCTTCGATCCCGTCCGGCGCGAAGTCGGCCGGCTGACCCTCGAGAAGCTCATCCTGGACGGCCGAATCCATCCGCACCGGATCGAGGAGGCGCACGAGCAGAGCCTCGCCGAGGTCGCCGAGCTGTGCGAGCGCGCGGCCCGCGACGCGCTCGCCGACGTCGGGATCGGCGCGGTCGACGAGCGGCTCATCCCGACGATCGGCCGGTTGAAGTACCGCACCAGCTATGGCCAGAACGTGCTCGGCCACCTCATCGAGACCGCGCACATCGCCGGCGTGATGGCCGCCGAACTCGGCATCGAGCCGACCCTCGTGAAGCGTTGCGCGTTCCTGCACGACATCGGCAAGGCGCTCACGCACGAGGTCGAGGGCAGCCACGCCATCATCGGCGCCGAACTGCTGCGCAAGTACGGCGAGGACGAGGCAGTGGCGCACGCGGTCGAGGCGCACCACAACGAGGTGCAGCCGCGGACCATCGAGGCAGTACTCACCCAGGCCTCGGACACCTGCTCGGCCGCCCGCCCCGGTGCGCGCCGCGAGTCGCTGGAGAACTACGTCAAGCGGCTGGCCCGGATCGAGGAGATCTGCAGCACCCGGGACGGCGTCGAGAAGGTGTTCGCGATGCAGTCGGGCCGCGAGGTCCGGGTGATGGTGCAACCGAGCGAGGTCGACGACCTGGCCTCCTCGGTGATGGCCCGCGAGATCGCCAAGCAGATCGAGGACGAGCTGACCTACCCCGGCCAGATCCGGGTGACGGTCGTGCGCGAGTCCCGGTCCACCGAGATCGCCCACTGAGCGACGGTGTCAACCGACATCCGTTGATGAATCGATCAGCTCGCCCGCCCGCGCGAGCACCGGGCTGATGCGTGTCTCGACGTTGGCGATCACGGTGCACACCGTTCCGGACGAGGGGTCGTAGCTGCTCCGGAAGGTCACGCCGTAGTCGCCGCCGTCGAGCTGGACGGCCGCACCCGCCAGCCAGAAGCCCAGCCCGTAGTGCCGGTCGTTGTCCGGCGGCCCGCCGGCGTGCGACCGGGTCATCTGCTCGACAAGGTCCGCCGCGACGATGCGACCGCCGTACAGCGCGGCCCAGAACCGGCGCACGTCGGCAACCGTGGTGTACGCCCCGCCGTCGCCGTTGCCGCGCACCGGTAGGGCGAACACATTGGTCCGGCCGTCCTCGAGGTAGCCGATCGCGGCGTCGCCGGGCAGCTCGTCCGAACGCAGGAACGCCGAATCCGCCATCGCAGCCGGCGCGAACACCTGCTCCGCGACGAGGTCGTGGTAGTTGCGCCCGCTAGCTCGCTCGGTCAGGAGAGCGAGCACCACGAAGCCGGCGTTGCAATACGCGAACTGGGTGCCCGCGGCGAACTTCGTCTCGAACCCGTCCAGCGCCGGCAGGTAGTCCTCGGTGTCGACCAGCGCGTACACCGGCACCTTCAGAGGCGGCGGCTCGTCGAGATACTCGTCGCAGTAGTCGCCGATGCCGGACGTGTGGGTGAGCAGGTGCTCGACGGTGACGTCGTCGGCGATCAGCGGCAGATCCGACCCGAGGACCGAGCGTGCCGTCGTCGTCAATGAGAGCGCGCCCTCGGCGACCAGCGACATCACCACGAGTGCGGTGAACGTCTTCGTGCCGCTCGCGATCGCGAACCGGGTCTGCGGCGTACACGCAATCTCGTGCGCGCGGTCGGCCAGGCCGTAGGCCCGCTCGAACAGCAGGTCGTCGCCGCGGCTGACCGAGACGACGCCGGAGAAGTCGTCCGCCAGCACACCGCGGATCTCGCGCGCCCAATCGGTCATTCGACGGCGCCTCCGGGCCGAACGCCCTCGCGGAGCTTGGCGAGCGCCTCCTCGGGTGTGGCCTCGACGGGTATCCAGATCTCGTCGCGGTCGTCGATCGTGATCACCCAGCCGTGGCCGCCCCAGCGGTACGGGTCGTCGTTCCCGGGCGGCCGGATACGCACCGACACGTCCGGTCCCAGCAGGTCGGCGGCCTGGCGAGCGAGATCGGCGACCGCGCCGTCGGTGAGGCTCATGGCGTGGCCTCGCTGCGCTCGGCGTGGGATTCGCATGCTGCTGTGCCCATTGATTCGCTCGCAAGCTCGCTCATGCAGCCATTGGAACATCAGCCGGCCCGTATCCTCGACTGCGTTATGGCCGAACCCGGAGCACGCAGCTACGAGATCCGCACCTACGGGTGCCAGATGAACGTGCACGACTCCGAGCGGCTGGCCGGCCTGCTCGAGGCGGCGGGCTATGTCCGGCACGCCGGTGCCGCCGGTGCCGCCGGTGCCAGCGGTGCCGCCGGTGCCGCCGGTGCCAGCGGTGCCGCCGGTGCCGACCTCGTCGTCTTCAACACCTGCGCGGTGCGCGAGAACGCGGACAACCGGCTGTACGGCAACCTGGGCCACCTTTACCCGGCGAAGGCGGCCAACCCGGACATGCAGATCGCCGTCGGCGGCTGCCTGGCCCAGAAGGACCGCGGCCGGATCCTCGAGAAGGCGCCCTGGGTGGACGTCGTGTTCGGCACCCACAACCTCGCCGCACTGCCGGTGCTGCTCGAGCGGGCGCGGCACAACCGATCGGCCCAGGTCGAGATCGTCGAGGCGCTGCAGAACTTTCCGTCCGATCTGCCGACCCGGCGCGACTCGGCGTACAGCGCGTGGGTGTCCATCTCGGTCGGCTGTGACAACACCTGCACGTTCTGCATCGTCCCGTCGCTGCGCGGCACCGAGCAGGACCGCCGGCCCGGCGATGTGCTGGCCGAGGTGCGGGCGCTCGTCGAGTCCGGCGTCGTCGAGGTGACCTTCCTCGGCCAGAACGTGAACTCCTACGGACGCTCGTTCGGCGACCGGTTCGCCTTCGGCCGACTGTTGCGCGCGTGCGGTTCGATCGACGGCCTCGAGCGGGTGCGCTTCACCAGCCCGCACCCGCGCGATTTCACCGACGACGTCATCGCCGCGATGGCCGAGACGCCCAACGTCATGCCGCAGCTGCACATGCCGATGCAGTCCGGCTCCGACGCGGTGCTCAAGGCGATGCGCCGCTCGTACCGGCGGGCGCGGTACCTGGGCATCATCGACGCGGTGCGCGCGGCGATGCCGGACGCCGCGATCACCACCGACGTCATCGTGGGATTCCCCGGCGAGACCGAGGCCGACTTCGAGCAGACCCTGGACGCGGTGCGGGCTGCGCGGTTCGCCGGCGCGTTCACCTTCCAGTACTCCAGGCGTCCGGGAACATCGGCCGCGGACCTGCCCGGTCAGGTGCCGGCCGAGGTCGTGCGCGAACGCTACGACCGGCTGATCGAGGTGCAGGAGGAGATCTCCTGGACGGCGGCGAAGGAACTCGTGGGCCACGAGGTCGAGGTGCTGGCCGGTGCCGCCGGGGGGCGCAAGGACGGCGCGAACGGACGTTTCTCCGGCCGGGCGCGCGA
>JAVHVB010000272.1:0-3039 GCA_032160775.1 Pseudonocardiales bacterium
ACCGCCTCCTTCTCCGATACGAACGTCACCGTCTGGACGAGCGGATCTGCGGCGAGCTTGGTCGCGATCGCCGTCTTTTCCTCGTCGGTGTACCTCGCCTGGCACGGGTCGGCGGGCGCCGCCGCCACGATCGGCTTCTGGCACAGGAAGATCGAGACGTTGAGCTTGCTCTCGTAGTCGTGCTTGAAATGCGCGATCTCGCGGTCGGCCAGGATGGCCGCGCCGACGAACGCGAGCGCGATCGCGGTGCTCAGGATGAGCGCGATCGTCATCGTCATGTTGCGACGAATGCCGGTCGCGACTCCGGACAACACGAAGTTGGCGCGCACTTGCTCCCTTTCGTATCGAGGTCGCTCCAGGCGTGGACGGCGGTGGCCGGCCTACGCTCAGCGAGCCCCCCCGTAGACGCCGCGGTTCTGGTCGCGGATGACCCGGCCGGTATCGAGTTCGATGACCCGCCGGCGCATCGCGTCGACGATGTTGTTGTCGTGGGTGGCCATGACGACCGTCGTTCCCGTGCGGTTGATCCGCTCCAGCAACGTCATGATGCCCTGGCTGGTGTCCGGGTCGAGGTTGCCGGTCGGCTCGTCGGCCAGCAGCACCAGCGGCCGGTTGACGAACGCGCGGGCGATCGCGACCCGCTGCTGTTCGCCACCGGAGAGTTCGCCAGGCATCCGCTGTGCCTTGCCGGTGAGCCCGACGAGGTCGAGCACCTCGGGCACCGTCCGCTTGATCAGTCGCGGCGACTTGTTGATCACCTCGAGGGCGAAGGCGACGTTCTCGAAGACGTTCTTCTTCGGCAGCAGCCGGAAGTCCTGGAACACGCAACCGATCTTGCGGCGCAGGTCCGGGACCTTGCGGTTCGGCATGCGGCCGACGTTGCGGTTGTCGACGACGATCGTGCCCTTCGTGGGCAGCTCCTCGCGCAGCAACAGCCGGAGCACCGTCGATTTTCCGGAACCGGACTGGCCGATGAGGAAGACGAACTCGCCCTTCTCGATGTCGATCGACACCTTGTCGAGGGCGGGACGGGCTCCGGCGGGGTACACCTTGGACACATTGTCTAGCCGGATCACGTGGTCGCACTTTACCCGGTAAACCTGGTCGGACCCGGTTGCTAGCGTCTGTGGACGTGGAGGCGACGGCAACATCGGCGGCGTCGGGGGCTACGGCAGGCGCCGCCGCGTCCCCGCTGATCGCCGCCCAGGGGCTGACCAAGCGGTTCGGCGACTTCACCGCCGTCGACGCGATCGACTTCCAGGTGCAGCGCGGCGAGGCGTTCGGCTTCCTCGGCCCGAACGGCGCGGGCAAGAGTTCGACGATGCGGATGATCGGCTGCGTCTCGCCGATCACCGACGGGAAGCTCCGCATCCTCGGCCGCGACCCCGCGACCGAGGGGCCCCTGATCCGCGCCCGGCTCGGCGTGGTGCCGCAGCAGGACACCCTGGACCTGGAGATGACGGTCCGCGAGAACCTCTACATCTACGGCCGGTATTTCGGCCTGCCGCGCGCCGAACTTCTGCCGAAGGTCGACGCCCTGCTCGAGTTCGCCCAGCTCACCGATCGCGCCCGCTCGCGCGTCGAGCCGCTGTCCGGCGGCATGAAACGGCGGCTGACCATCGCCCGCTCGCTGATCAACGACCCGGAGATCCTGCTGCTGGACGAGCCGACCACCGGCCTCGACCCGCAGGCCCGGCACGTCCTGTGGGACCGGCTCTACCGGCTCAAGCAGGACGGCGTCACCCTCGTGCTCACCACCCACTACAAGGACGAGGCCGAGCAGCTGTGCGACCGGCTCGTCGTGTTGGACCGGGCGCGGATCGTCGCCGAGGGCTCGCCCTTCTCGCTCATCGCCGAGCACTCGACCCGCGAGGTCGCCGAGCTGCGCTTCCCGGCTGGCCAGAACGCCGACGCCGCGGCCATCCTGGCCGGCGTGATCGGCAGCGACCGGGAGCGGGTCGAGGCGCTGCCCGACCGCGTCCTGCTCTACGTCGCCGACGGCGAGGCCGCGGTGACCAAGGCGCACGAACTCGGCCTCACCCCGGTCTCGTCGCTCGTGCGCCGCTCGACGTTGGAGGACGTGTTCCTGCGCCTCACCGGCCGCTCGCTGATCGACTGATGGCACTCGAGACGGCCCCGCAGCCGACGATCTGGCAGATCGTCGAGCACGAGTGGCTGGACGCGCGCAAGTTCTGGGTCTCGGTCGTCGTCTCCGGGCTGCTGGCGCCGCTGCTGTACGTCCTCGCGCTGGGCATCGGGCTGGGCGCCGTGGTGAACAACCACGGCAACTCGCTCGGCGTGCCGTACGTCCAGTTCGTGGCGCCGGCGTTCCTTGCGGCGGCTGCCCTGCAGACCGCGGCGGCGAGCGCCACCTTCCCGGTGATGGCCGGGTTCCACTGGATCAAGTACTACCACGGCATGGCGGCCACACCGCTGACCCCGCGGCAGATCTGCGACGGCAAGATCCTCTGGATCGGCATGCGGGTGTTCTTCAGCTCGCTGATCTACCTGGCGATCGTCGCGAGTGTCGGCGGGCTGCACCGGTGGCAGGGCGTGCTCGCCGTCTTCGCCGCCACGCTGTGCGGGCTTGCGTTCGCAACGCCGGTGCTCGCCATGTCGGCCTCGGTGACCCCCGAGGGGCAGGCGTTCAACGTCCTGTTCCGCTTCGTGGTCACTCCGATGTTCCTGTTCTCGGGCACGTTCTACCCGATCAGCACGCTGCCCGGCTGGGGCGAGGCGCTGGCCTACGTGTCGCCGCTGTGGCACGGCACCGAGCTCTCGCGCGGCGCGGCGCTGGGTAACTTGTCCGACCTCGCCGCGCTCGGGCACATCGGCTACCTGCTGGTCTGGCTGGTCGCCGGGGTCGCGCTGGCCCGCTGGCGCTTCCGCGCGAAGTTGACGTTGTGAGAAGCGGAGTCAACGCTCGCCTCCGCTTCGCGGGCCAATGAGCGCGTCGGTTCTGAACGAGCGGCACGCGAGCCGTGCCCTGCGGATCATCCCGCCCGGCATGTACAGCCGGCGCGGGCACATCCTGCTGGA
>JAVHVB010000273.1:0-4203 GCA_032160775.1 Pseudonocardiales bacterium
CAGCTCGAGGACTACATCAAGCGGATGTACGAGCAGACGAGTGACTTCATCGCCAACCACCCGTTCGCGGCTGACAGCTCAGACTGACCGGCGCACCGCCGAGATCGCGGCGATGACCAGCAGCTCGGAGCCGCAGAGCTCGGCGCTGCGGCGCGGCGCAGCCGGGAGCTGGATTGCGACGTCGACGAAGTCAGCGCCCACCCGGTCGATCGTGGCCGCACGGACCGAGCCGTCGGCTAGGTGGATCCGGACGCGGGAGCGGTCCCGGGCGACGGCCCGCAACACCTGCCGGAACCCGATCCGCGACTCGACGACGCCGGCCGAGCCGGGTACCGCCGCAGCCCGGCCGAGGCCACGCACGCTGACGACCTGAGCACTCGCGATCAGCGTCTCGCGCCGATCAGGCTCGTCGAGCAGCAGCCAGTCCGCGCCGGCCCGGGCCAGCCGGCCGGTCAGCGCCGGCGCGCCGCGAACCAGGATCTGCAGTTCCAGCCCCACCGCCGCGCGGGTGCGGTCGACCAGACCGATGCGCCCCGTCTCACCGCGCGTGCGTTCGGCGACCTCGGCAGCGAGTTCGGCCTGTTCCAGCGCCGTGCCCTGCGCCGCCAGGTCGTCGAACAGCGCATCCCATCGCACATCGTCGATCCTGCCGTCTGCCACGGCTGCACACCCGCCGGTTATCCACAGGGCGGGAGCGGTTCTTGTCCGCCCATTTGGCCTACGCGTACACAAGCAAAAGTAGGCAAATGAAGGGAAACTGCGATGAACGGGCAGCGAACGACGACCTTGCTACTCATCGGCGCCGACGCCGGCGCGCTCGGCCTCCTCCGGCCGCACCCGGCGCAGCTTCTCGGCCGGCTCGGCGCCCCGCGCGAGTGGCTGGTGCAGACTCCGGACGCCGCCCTCGCCGAGGTGGCCGCGACCCTGCTCTGGCTGGTCGCCGTCTGGATCGGCATCGGGATCGCGGTGACCCTGCTCGCCCGGCTGCCCGGCGTGGTGGGCCGAGCCTGCTCTGCGACCAGCACTCGGCTCCTGCCCGCCACTCTGCGCCGCGTCGTGGCCGGGTCCGTGGGGCTCAGCGTCGTGCTGACCCCGCTCTCGTTCACGCTCGGCGCCCTCGCCCCCGCGACGGCGCAGTCGGCCCCCGCGTTCGCCCTGCCCGCGCCGGTCTGGCCGGTTCCTGACGGTTCGGCGCCGGCGGGCCGGCCGGACCCTGCCGCGCGCGGACCATCGGTGCCCGCGCCCCCGCAACTGGCGAGGCAGGAGGGGCGACCGGCGGTGGTCCGGCCGGGCGATTCGCTCTGGTTGATCGCGGCCCGCCGCCTCGGACCGGCGGCCGGCGACGCCGAGGTCGCTGCCGCCTGGCCACGGTGGTACGCCGCCAACCGGGACCGGATCGGCGCCGATCCTGACCTTCTCCAGCCTGGCCAACGGCTCCGCCCGCCGGGCGGCGGTCCTCAGTCGTGACCGCCGCGCTCGCCGAACTCCCGCTCGTCGCACCCGTCGTCATCCGGCCGGCGCCCCGGCGCGAGCCGCCGTTCGACGACGAACTCACCGGCTCCTCGCACGCACCGTTCGACCGGCCGCTGCCCTTCGACCGCTCGGCGCAACCGCCGGTGTGGCTGCCCGGTCGGCCGCGGTTCAGCGAGCTGCCGGACCCCGCACCGTGGGGTCGCCGGCTGCTGATCGGGATGATCGAGACGGCCGGCGGGCACCGGCCGACGCAGCAGCTGGCCGCGCTGCTCAGCCCCGCGGTTCACCGGGGACTGTGCAGCGACTTCGAAAGAGAGCGCCGGGAGGGCCCCGGTCACTGGCTGTGCCGCGCAAGCGTCCGGACCGTCCGGGCGAGCGAACCCACCGACGGTGTTGCCGAACTGTGCGCCACGGTCGAAGCAGCCGGCCGGGTACGCGCGATCGCGCTCCGGCTCGAGGCACAGCACGGCCGCTGGCGGTGCACCCGCGTGCAGCTCGGCTGAGCCGCGCCTAGCGCTTGCGCTTGTTGCGGTTGGCCGTGCCCTTGTTGCCGCGGCTGCCGCGGTTCGGGTTCTGCCGCGCCTGCTGCCGTTTGGCGGTGGCCGACTGGCTGCCGGCCTTCTCGCCGTCGCCGCTGGTGGTCCGCACCGACGGACCCTCCTCACCGAGCTCGGGCGCGCTGTAGGTCAGCGGCTTCTCCTCGGCCGTGCGGTCGAGGCCCTTCGCCTTGATCTGCGGGCGGGCCTCCGGCTCGGCGGCCTGCTCGTGCTCCTCCTGCGCGGCCTTGAGCAGCGACAGGTCCAGCTGCGGCTGCGCGCCGACCTGCGGGGCGGGCTCGGCCTCGGCCGGCGCGCCGGTGCCGTCGTCGACCTGCACCTCCAGGTTGAACAGGAAGCCGACCGACTCCTCCTTGACGCCGTCCATCATCGCGGCGAACATGTCGAAACCCTCGCGCTGGTACTCGACCAGCGGATCGCGCTGCGCCATCGCGCGCAGGCCGATGCCCTCTTGCAGGTAGTCCATTTCGTAGAGGTGCTCACGCCACTTGCGGTCGAGCACCGACAGCAGCACCCGGCGCTCCAGCTCGCGCAGCACCTCGGCGCCGAGGTCCTCCTCGCGCTGGTCGTAGGCGGCCTGCGCGTCGGCGATCAGTTCCTCGAGCAGGAACTCGCGGGTCAGGTCGGCCTTGTCGCCGCCGGCCTGCTCGACCGCCTCGGCGACGGTCAGCGAGATCGGGTACAGCGTCTTGAGCGCCGTCCAGAGCGAGTCGAGGTCCCACTCCTCCGGGTAGCCGGATGCGGTAGCGCCCTCGACGTAACTGGTGACGACGTCGGTGATCATCGGCCGGATCTGGTCGGAGAGGTCCGCGCCGTCGAGGACCTGCTTGCGCTCGTCGTAGACGACGGTGCGCTGCTTGTTCATCACCTCGTCGTACTTGAGGACGTTCTTGCGGATCTCGAAGTTCTGCTGCTCGACCTGCGTCTGCGCCGACTGGATCGCCTTGGAGACCATCTTCGCCTCGATCGGCACGTCCTCGGGCAGCCGCAGCAGGTTCATCATCGCGGCGACCCGCTCGCCGTTGAACCGAACCATCAGGTCGTCACCGAGGGATAGGTAGAAGCGGGACAGCCCCGGGTCCCCCTGCCGGCCGGAACGACCGCGCAACTGGTTGTCGATCCGCCGCGACTCGTGCCGCTCGGTGCCCAGCACGTACAGCCCGCCGAGCTCGGTGACCTCGTCGTGTTCCTTCGCAGCGTCGGCCTTGGCCTTCTCCAGCGCGTCCCCCCAGGCGGCCTCGTACTCCTCCGGCGTCTCGTCCGGGCTCAGCCCACGTTCGCGGAGCGCGACGTCGGCGGAGAACTCCGGGTTGCCGCCGAGCTGGATGTCGGTGCCGCGGCCCGCCATGTTGGTCGCGATGGTGACCGCGCCCTTGCGGCCCGCGTTCGCGATGATCGCCGCCTCGCGCGCGTGCTGCTTCGCGTTCAACACCTCGTGCGGGATGCCCTTGCGCAGCAGCAGCGACGACAGCCGCTCGGACTTCGCGACGCTCGCCGTACCGACGAGCACCGGCTGGCCCTCTTCGTGCCGTTCGGCGATGTCGTCGATCACGGCGGCGAACTTCGCGTCCTCGGTCTTGTAGATGAGGTCGGTCTCGTCCGCGCGGATCATCGGCATGTTCGTCGGGATCGGGACGACGCCCAGCTTGTAGGTCTGGAACAGCTCGTTCGCCTCGGTCTGCGCGGTACCGGTCATCCCGGACAGCTTCGAGTACAGCCGGAAGTAGTTCTGCAGGGTGATCGTGGCGAGGGTCTGGTTCTCCTGCTGGATCTGCACGCCCTCCTTGGCCTCGATGGCCTGGTGCATGCCCTCGTTGTACCGACGGCCGTGCAGGACGCGGCCGGTGAACTCGTCGACGATCAGGACCTCACCGTTGGTGACGATGTAGTCGCGGTCGCGCTTGAACAGCTCCTTGGCCTTCAGCGAGTTGTTCAGGTAGCCGACCAGCGGGGTGTTCGCCGCCTCGTAGAGATTGTCGATGCCGAGCTGGTCCTCGACGAAGGCCACGCCCTCCTCGGTGACGGCGACCGTGCGCTTGCCCTCTTCGACCTCGTAGTGCTCGTCGCGCTTCATCCGCGGCGAGAGCCGGGCGAATTCGAGGTACCAGCGCTGGTTCTCCTCCGCCGGCCCGCTGATGATCAGCGGCGTGCGCGCCTCGTCGATCAGGATCGA
>JAVHVB010000274.1:0-11895 GCA_032160775.1 Pseudonocardiales bacterium
GTCACGGACGTGTCGTTCAACTACAAGAAGGCGCAGCAGGTGCCGGCGTTCGCGCCGCCGCCGGGACTGGAGCCGGGCGAGTACCGGATGGCGCAGGTCGACGTGGAACGCTCGCAGGAGTTCCGCAAGTGCATCGAGTGCTTCCTCTGCCAGAACGTCTGCCACGTGATCCGCGACCATGAGGACAACAAGGAGACCTACGCCGGGCCGCGGTTCCTCATGCGCGTCGCGGAGCTGGACATGCACCCGCTCGACGCGCTGGACCGGCAGCACTCGGCCCAGGACGAGCACGGCTTAGGGCTGTGCAACATCACCAAGTGCTGCACCGAGGTCTGTCCCGAGCACATCAAGATCACTGACAACGCGCTGATCCCGCTCAAGGAGCGCGTCGTCGACCGGAAGTTCGACCCGATCGTGCGGCTCGGCAACATCATCCGGCGCCGGCCGAGCTGATCTCAGCGCGCAGCACGACCGCCGAGCCGTCAGAATCGCGGTCGTGGCGGCGGAAGCGACATTCCTCGGTGGTCTGACCGAGCCCGACCGTCAGGCGCTGCTCTCGGTGACCCGAGAGCAGCAGCTCGGCACTGGTGAATCGCTGTTCCGGCACGGCGACACCGGGTCGTCGTTCGCCGTCCTGCTGACCGGCAGATTCAAGCTCGTCAGCCGCGCACCCAGCGGCCGCAGCGCGCTGCTCGGCATGCGCGGCCCGGGCGACCTGATCGGCGAGATCGCCGTCCTGGACGAGGGGTCGCGCAGTGCAGACGTCGTCGCGGTCGAACCGGCGCGGGTCGCGGTGGGCAGCGCCGACGCGCTGCGCCGCATCCTCGCCGAACGGCCGTCGATCCTGCTCGTGTTGTGCCGCAGCCTGATCCGGCGGCTGCGCGAGGCGGACGAGGGCCGGGTCGAGTTGGGCGCGCTGACCGGCCACGCCCGGGTGGCACTCCGGCTCCTTCAGCTCGCCCGGCGCTACGGCCGGCCCGTCGCTCAGGGCGTGGAGATCGCGTTGCCGTTGAGCCAGGACGAGATCGCCGACTGGACCGGCCAGTCCCGCCCGGCGGTCGCCCGGGCGATGGCAGAGTTCCGCCGGGCCGGACTTGTCGTCACGGCCCGGCGGAGCTTGACCCTGCCCAATCCGTCCGGGCTCGAGGCCTATGCGGAGGCGGCGAGGGCCGACTAGAGGTCAGTGCGGCGAGGTGTCGATCGACTGCAGGTGGTCGCGGAACCCGATGCCGTACGGCGTCGGTGTCGGGTCCGGGTAGTTGAAGTCCTCGAGCAGGACCGGTGAGGTGCATTCGTAGCCGCCCGGACTCGTCGCGTTCCAGGTCTCGCCGAGGTAGCCGATGCCGTGCGCATCCGCCCACGCCATGTATCGGTCGACGTAGCCGTGCCGGCAGTCGATCTCACCGAGCTCGCCGGTCAGCACCGGCACGTGGTGGTTGCGGTGCAGGTCGACCAACGTCGCCCGGCAGGCGGCGCCGCACGTCGCCGCGCTGGCGTTGTGCAGCGGGCCGTACACGTGCTCGTCGACGAACAGTTGACCCACCGGGTCGGCGGGCCGGTGCCGCCACCAGCCGCTGTTGTCGTTCGACCAGTTGATGCCGCCGGCGAGGATCGGGTTCCGCGCGCCGGTCGAGCGCACGGCGGTCACCAGATCCTGCATGCCCACCGCGGTGTACGCCTTGTTGCCCAACCAGGTGTCCGCCGGGATGCGGCAGCCGTCGCGCCAGCACGACCAGCCGATGTGGTTCGGCTCGTTGTACATGTCGAACGCGACGCCGCGCACGTTCTTGAACCGGGTGGCGACCGAGCGCCACATGCCCACCGCCCGCTGATCGGCCATCGGCAGGATGTCGGTCGCCGGGCCGCTGCCGTCGGTCGCGACGTGACTGTCGACGATCACGAAGATGCCGGCGGCGCGGATCCTGTTCACCCAGCCGGCGACGGCGTTTCGGTAGTGGTCGCGGCGGGCCACGACGCCGAACTGCCCCATCCAGCAGCTCTCGTTGATCGGCACCCGCACGGTGTTGACGTGCCAGGACTTCCAGGCGGCGATCGTCGCCGCGTCGTGCGTCGAGTCGAACAGCACGTCATCGCTGTAGACGCACATGTACTCGAGGCCCTGCTGTTGCACGCCGAGCAGCCGCACCGTCTTGCCGCCATCGATCACGAAGTGGTTGCCGACGATCTTCAGCGACGAATACTGCAGCGGCGCCGCGACCGACGACGAGACGGGCGTGACGACGCCGAGCGCGGTGAGCACGGCGATGAGCCAGCGGACCAGCGAAGTCATCATGGCCTTTTGATATCGGCGCGCCCGCCGAGCGTCTGTCTCACCTGATACGCCCACCGGCATCAGTGCAGGGCCATCCCGCCGAGGCTCAGATAGCCCCGGATGCGGTCGTGCAGGTATCCGCCGTCGTCGTCGGACGAGGCGGCCAGTTGACCGGACGCGGTGAAGCCCGGCAGATTTCCCTGGGACTGGCCGTCGCCGGCCGCGTCACAGGGACAGGTGACGTCCTTGCCCGTGTAACCGAACCCGAAGACGATGCCGATGACGCCCGCCTCGCGCATCTTGAGCAGGTGCGCGTACCCGAGGTCACCAAGCAGCCACTGGGCGTAGCCGTCCGCCCAGTGGAACTTCGTGTTGTTCTCCGGAGCCATGACCGTGTTGCCGACCGGCACGCTCTCCAGCACGACCCGGGTCTGGGCCACCTGCGACAGGCCCAGCACGTAGGCGTAGAGCCGGTCGAAGTCGAGCTTGTGCGGGAAGTAGTCGGTGTCCGGCGTCGTGAGCCGGCCGGCCTCCCCGCTCGCGACGATGTAGTTGATGAAGTCGTATTTGACCCCGAGGGTCTTGTAGAACTTGCCGAAGTTGCTCGTCCAGGCGAAAACCACCGGGCTCTCGTACGCCGCGTTGTTGAACGGCACCAGATAGTCGCCGGTCGCCCAGGGCGAGAGCGGCATACCCAGCATCACCTTGGGCGCGTACTTCGTCCGCAACCGGTCCCAGGCCTGTGCCCAGCCGGCGAAGTTGTCGGGCAGCCCGGCGAGGTCGGCGATGCCCGACGACGCCACGACGGCCTCGGCCTTGCGCGCGTTTCCGACCAGCGCCTCCACCGTCGAGGCAACATCGAACTCGACGTCCAGCGGGAGAGGTTGATCCAGCGAGCCGAGATCCTTCAGGAACGCGGTGACGTCGCCCCAGTAGGCCTTCATCTTCACCGGGTCCGTCAGCTGGTCGAGGACGTCCTGCTCGGCCGCATCGTTGCCGACGCCCCGGCCGACGAGGCGCAGCACGTAGTAGTTGACGTACGGCTGGGCTCCGGAACTCTCCAGCTTGCGGATCGCGTCCGCCGCGGGATGCGCGGAGCTGGGGTGGAAGTTCCAGCCCGGGCCGTTGATCGGGTCACTGGTGAACGAGATCTCCGCGGCGATCCCCTTGCCGAAGTGGGACCCGATGGCGCCCTGGCGCGCGTCGTCGAGGTTGATGCCGACCGCCATCCGGTCACCCCAACCATGGGGCACCGGGCCAAGCCCGCCCATCTGCACGGGTGCCTCGGGGATCCGCTTCGACGGGGTGATCCACGAGCCCCACCGGACGCCGCCATCGGCCGCGTGGCCGTCCGTCCCGCCGCTGCCGTCGCCGCCGAACGCGAGGACACCTACCGTCACTCCGGCCGCGACGATCGCCGCCGCCGAAAGTCCGATGATGACGTTCGTCCGCCGTCGGTTCCTGCGGAGGCGCTCTCTGGTCCGCGGCCCCGCAGGCTGGTTGACGACGCCGGTCGTCGTCGCGCCGCCGGATGCGCTGCGCGGGGCGGCCTTGTACAGCGGGGTGGGCGTGCTGGCCAGCCAGTCGTCGCCCCACACGGTGCTGCCGGCCTGCTCCAGCGCGTCGGCGAACGCGGCGCTGGTGGGATACCGCTTCTCCGGGCGCCGGTCGAGGGCCCGCATCACCGTTGCGCCGATCTGCGGCGGCAGATCCGGCGCCACCTCGTCGATCGGTTTCGGCTCGTCCCGGGTGCGGGCGAGCAGGGCCGCCTGGAGGGACGCCTTCCTCGGATAGGGCACCGCGCCGCTGAGCATCTCGTAGTAGACGGCGGCGGCCGACCAGATGTCGGCGGCCTCGCCCACCTCGGCGGATTCGGACACCTGCTCCGGCGCCATGTATGCGGGCGTGCCCATCGCGATGCCGGCCGCGGTGAGTCGCTCGACCTGCTCGCCGAGCACGGTGGCGATGCCGAAGTCGGTGATCTTGAGTACGCCGTCGGCGGCGAACATCAGGTTCTCCGGCTTGATGTCGCGGTGCAGCACGCCGTGCTGGTGGGCGTGCTCGAGACCGTGCAACGTGGCCAACTGGATCGCCGACGCGTGTTCCTGGCGCATCCGGCCGAGTTGCATCCGCTCGGCGAGCGTGCCGCCGGTGAGCCGCTCCATGACGAGCGCGCACACCTCGTCCTGCTCGATGTAGTCGTGGATCCGGACGACGTGCGGATGATCGAGCGTGGCGAGCAGCCGCGCCTCTGCGGCGAACCGGCGGCGCACCCTGTCATCGGAGGTGAAGGCCAGCGGCAGCATCTTCACGGCCACCGGCCGGTTCAGCCGGCGATGGTGCGCGGCGACCACGATGCCCCACGCGCCGCGGCCGAGTACGTCCTGGAAGTCGTAGGCGGGCAGTGCCGCGCCCAGCAGTTCCAGCTCCGTCACCTTGCCTCCCCGCGGCAGCCGTAACGGCTCGTAGAGTAACGGCGTGTCCGGCGTCTGGCTCGTCGTAGCGCCCGGAACCCGCGCCGAGCGGGTCGTGCGGGTCAACGACCGCGTCCACATCGGCCGGGATTGCTCGGGTATCGACCCATCCCGCCGGGTCATCGTCGACGACCCGGCCGTGTCCCGCGACCACGCCGAAGTGCAGGTCGTGAGCGGCAGCGCCTTCCTCGTCGACCACAGCACGAACGGGACCCGGGTGAACGGCCGCCGGGTCGAGCGCGGCGAACGGGTCGCGCTGGTGGACGGCGACACCATCACCATCGGCGACGTGCGTATCGCGTTGCGTGCCACCGGGGTCGTGGTCGAGACCGACGACGCGCGACGGACGATCGCCGCCGATTCGGTCGACGAGTGCGTCGTGCTGGTCGGCGACGTCGTCGGCTACACCGGGCTGACGGAGGTGCACGGCGCCGCGGCGGTCGGCGCGGCCGTCGACGGGTTGTTCCGCGAGCTGCGGCGCATCGTCGTGGGCCACCTGGGCACCGTGAGCAACTTCGCCGGCGACGCGATCCTCGCGGTGTGGGAGCACGCCGTCGACGCCCGGGCGGCGACCGCGGCAGTGCAGTGCGCACACGAGGCCCACCGGTACGCGACCGATGCGGCGACGCTGACCACGGTGCGCTACGCGGACGGCGGGCCGATCCGGTTCGGTTGGTCCGTGACGACCGGGCCGGTCGCGACGAGCCATCCCTCACCGGCGCGGATCGCGGTGCACGGCGACGCGGTCAACCTGGCTTTCCGGCTGGCCGGGCTGGCCGGGCGCGGCGAACTGGCGCCGCTCCTGATCGAGTCGGCGGTCGTCGATCTCGCGTCCGACGCCGCCTCGTACGGGGACGAGTTGTCGCTGGCGGTCAAGGGCCGGCAGCTGCCCGCCCGGGTGCGCCCGGTCATCGGCTGAGCGCCGCGGAACGCTGCGGACAAGAAAGAGTCCAGGCGGGCGTACGGGGGGGACGTCCGCCTGGACTTGTCTCGATTATGCCCCTTCGCGCCAGTCGCGCAACAGGTCCTTCTCGCTCACTTAGGCGCCGAACAGCTGTTCGGCGAGTTGCTTCCAGAGTGCGATCTCGGCGGCGACGATCTCCTCGCTCCGTACGTGCGCCGCGATGGCCGCGCCGATCATTGCTTCGATCACGAGGTTGCGGAAGGGCGGGTAGCTGGGGTGATCGGTGATGCCGCGGCCGACGAGGACGTCGAACACCCGCCAGATCTGCGCGGCCAGCCCCGGCTCGTTGCGGCGCAGCGCCGCGGCGAGTTCCGGGTCGGTGCGCGAGGCCGTCCACAGCTCGATGACGGCGATCGACGAGGGCTTGCGAACCATCTCCCACGCCCGGTCGATCCCCTCGGCGTAGCGGAGCGGGGCCGGGCCGGTGCGCAGCAGCTCGTCGTGCAGCTCCGCCGCGCGCACCGCGAACAGGTGGTCGACCGCGGCGGCGAGGAGCTCGGCGCGGGAGGCGAAGTGGTGCAGCAGCGCGCCGCGCGAGACCCCGGCCCGCGACTGGACCTGCAGGGTGGTGGTCCGGGCGTAGCCGTGCTCGACGAGCGTGTCGAGGGTCGCGTCGAGCAGCTTGCGCCGGGTGGCCGCGCGCCGGTCGACGTGCGACCCGCGGCGCCCGCGCTGTGCCGTGTCGGACATGCTCTCCCCTGAGCCGGGTTCTGCAGTCACCGCTGACCACAGGCACGTGCGCCCGATAGACGTGACCGATTCCACGCTATCAGATTGACCGTCAGTATTGACTGTCGATTGCCCTGCCTGCACGCTGTGTCCCATGGCGAACAGGGTGTTTGTGGTCGGCGTCGGCATGACGAAGTTCGAGAAGCCGGGCAGCCGCGAGGGCTGGGACTATCCGCAGATGGCCGAAGAAGCCGGCAACAAGGCGCTCGCGGATGCCGGTATCCGCTACGACGAGGTGGAGCAGGGCTACGTCGGCTACGTCTACGGCGAGTCGACGGCCGGCCAGCGCGCGCTGTACGAGCTGGGCATGTCCGGGCTGCCGGTCGTCAACGTCAACAACAACTGCTCGACCGGTTCCACCGCGTTGTACCTGGCGGCGCAGGCCGTCCGCGGCGGCCTCGCGGACTGCACGCTCGCGCTCGGTTTCGAGAAGATGCAGCCCGGGTCGCTCACCAGCACCTACGCGGACCGCGAGCAGCCGATGATGAAACACCTGCTCGCACTCGCCGAACTGCACGAGTTCGCGATGCCGCCGGCGCCGTACATGTTCGGCGCGGCCGGGCGGGAGCACATGGCGAACTTCGGCACGACGAAGGAGCAGTTCGCCAAGATCGGCCACAAGAACCACAAGCACTCGGTGAACAACCCGTACGCGCAGTTCCAGCAGGAGTACTCGCTCGAGGACATCCTCAACGCGCCGACCATCTACGACCCGCTGACCAAGTTGCAGTGCTCGCCGACCAGCGACGGATCCGGCGCCGCGGTGCTGGCGAGCGAGCGGTTCGTCGACCAACACGGACTCGGCGAGCGCGCCGTCGAGATCGTCGGCCAGGCGATGGTCACCGACATGGCCAACACCTTCGACGGCACTGCGGCCGGGCTGGTCGGCAAGCACATGACCCGCGCCGCCGCGGACAAGGTGTACAACCAGGCCCAGCTCGGGCCGGACGACGTCGACGTCATCGAACTGCACGACTGCTTCTCGACCAACGAGCTGCTCACCTACGAAGCGCTCGGGCTGTGCGCCGAGGGCGAGGGCGGGAAGCTCATCGACAACGGCGAGACGACCTACGGCGGGCGCTGGGTGGTGAACCCGTCCGGCGGGTTGATCTCGAAGGGGCATCCGCTCGGCGCCACCGGTTTGGCGCAGTGCGCTGAACTCACCTGGCAGCTGCGCGGCGCCGCCGACCGGCGCCAGGTCGACGGCGCGCGCGTCGGGCTGCAGCACAACATCGGCCTCGGCGGCGCCGCGGTCGTCACCGCGTACCGTCCCGCCAATCGCTGAAGGAGATCAGATGGGCAAGATCGAGCGGACCGTGGAGTTCCCCGCCGCCCCGGAGCACGTGTGGAGCGTCGTGTCGAACCTCGACGACTGGGACAAGTGGCTGAGCATGCACTCGAAATGGAAGTCCGAGGTGCCGGACGAACTGAAGGAGGGCGCGCAGGTCACCGCGGTCGTCAACCTGCTGAACATGCCGAACACGATCACCTGGACGGTCGACGAGTACGCGCCGCCGAAGTCGGTGCGGCTGTCCGGCACCGGGATGGCCGGCGTCAAGGTGGCCATCGGTCTCGAGGTGACACCCTCCGACGCCGGTTCGACCATGTCGCTGACCGCCGAGTTCGAGGGCCAGATGATCGTCGGCGCGATCGGCGCCGCGGTCGAGAAGGCCGGCAACGCCGAGCTCGACGCCTCCCTCGAGAAGCTCGCGGCGCTGGTCGTCTGATGTCGACGATGGCGGTGAGCTTCGACGCGTCCGCGGTCGGCGGCTGGAGCGAGCCGGACACCTTCGAGGTCACTCGTGAGCGCATCGCGCAGTACGCCGCGGCAACCAACGACCCGATCGCCGCGCACCTCGCCGGTGACGTCGCGCCGCCGGTGTTCGCGATCGTGCCCGTCTTCATGTCGATGGCTCAGGCCGCGTTCACGGTCGCGCCGCCGGAGGTTGCGTTGCGGGTCGTGCACGGCCAGCAGGACTTCCACTTCCAGCGACCGATCCGTCCCGGCGACGAACTCAGCACCCGCACGAAGTCGTTGGGCTATTCCAGCGCGCCGAACGGGACCACGGCGGCTTTCCTCCTCGAGTGCCGAGACGCGGCCGGCGCGCTGGTCAACGAGCAGTACATGACCGCCTTCTTCCGCGGCGTCGACGTCGGCGAAACGGTCGGCGCGCTGGCACCGCCACACAAGTTCGACGAAGCGCTGCGCGAGCAACCGCCGGTGGCGCGGGTCGCCGCCCATTTCGACGACGACCAGACCTTCCGGTACGCATCGGCGAGCGGTGACCCGATGCCGATCCACCTCGACGACGAGGTGGCGCGCGGTGCCGGTCTGCCGGGGATCATCGTCCACGGCCTGTGCACGCAGGCGTTCACGTCGTGGGCGCTGCTCACCGAGGTGGCGCGCGGTGACGTCTCGCGGCTCAAGCGGCTCGCGGTGCGTTTCGCGCGGCCGGTCCGCCCTGGCGACGACATCGTCACCACCATCTGGCGGGCCGCGCCCGGCAGCTACGCGTTCGAGACCACGGTCGGCGACACAGTCGTCGTCAAGGACGGTCTCGCCGAGATCGAGGAGTGACAGCGTGGGTATCGGAGCACTGGACGGCCGGGTCGCCCTGATCACCGGCGCCGGGCGGGGCATCGGCCGCGAACACGCGATGCTGTTCGCCGCCGAGGGCGCGGCGGTCGTCGTCAACGACCTCGGCGGCGGGGCGGACGGCAGCGGTGCCGACGCCGGGCCGGCGCACGAGGTGGTCGACGAGATCCGCACCGCGGGCGGCCGCGCCGTCGCGAACGGCGACAGCGTCTCGTCGTGGGCCGGCGCGCAGCGCATCGTCGCGCAGGCGGTCGACGAGTTCGGCGGGCTGGACATCGTCGTCAACAACGCGGGCATCCTGCGCGACGGGTTCATCCCCGGCCTGACCGAGCAGCAGTGGGACGTCGTTATCGACGTCCATCTCAAGGGCCACTTCGCGGTCCTGCACCACGCGTCCGCCTACTGGAAGGCGGAGAGCAAAGCCGGCCGGGTGCGGCAGGCGTCGGTGATCAACACAGCCTCACCGTCCGGCACGTTCATGCCGAACGCCGGGCAGGCCAACTACGGCGCCGCGAAGGCGGCGATCGCCGCGCTGACGCTGGTCGCGGCCGACGAACTGGAGCGATACGGCGTGCGGGTGAATGCGATCGCGCCGGTCGCCCGCACCCGGCTGACGCTGAACACGCCGGGGATGGGCGCGATCTTCGCGATCCCCGTCGCGGACGGCGAGTTCGACGCGTTCAGCCCCGCGAACATCTCGCCGCTCGTCGCCTACCTGGCCACCGCGGAGTGCCCCCACACCGGGAAGCTGTTCGGCGTCCAGGGCGGCAACATCACCGAGTTCAAGACGTGGAGCGCGGCCAACTCGATCGACGCCGACGGACCCTGGACGATCGACGACATCAGCGCGCGCACCGCGGATTGGAAGTAGCCGTGATCGCATGGAGCGAAACCGAACTCGCCATCCAGCAGGCGGTGCGCCAGTTCGTGGACACTGAGATCCGCCCGGTCCGCGAGGAACTCGAGTTCGGCGAGCTGCCGCCCTACGACATCCTGCGCAAGCTGTTCAAGACCTTCGGCATCGACGTGTTGGCCAGCGACGCGTTGCAGGCGATGCTGGCGAAGGAGGCCGGCCGCGACGCGGGCGACACCGATGGCAGCGGCGAATCGACCGGCGGCTCCGGTGGCATGCTCGGCGCCTCCGGCCAGCACGGCATGGCGATGCTGCTGGTCAAGGAGATCGCCCGGGCCAGCCTCGGCACCGTCGCGGCAATGGGTGTCAGCCTCGGCCTAGGCGTGGCCACGATCATGTCGCGCGGCACGCTTGCGCAGAAGCAGCGCTGGCTGCCCAAGCTCGTCACGATGGAACACGTCGCCGCGTGGGCGCTCACCGAACCGGGCTCCGGCTCGGACGCGTTCGGTGCGATGCGGACGACTGCCCGCCGCGACGGCGAGGGCTACCGGCTGAACGGGCAGAAGACGTTCATCACGAATGGGCCCTACGCCGACGTCGTCGTCGTGTACGCCAAGCTGGACGACCCCGGGACGCCACCGGACAAGCGCCAGATCCTGACCTTCGTGCTGGACACCGGCATGGCCGGATTCACGCAGGGCAAGCCGTTGCGCAAGATGGGGCTGCACTCCTCGCCCACCGGCGAGCTGTTCTTCGACGACGTCTACCTCGAACCCGACCGGCTGCTCGGTCACGCTGCCGACGGCTCGGGTGGCGAATCCCCCGCGGCCGAGGGTGCAGTCGGCGCAGGCGGCAAGGACAGCGCGAAAGCCGGGTTCGTGTCCGAGCGGGTCGGCGTCGCGGTGATGAGCCTCGGGGTCATCGAGGAGTGCCTCGAACTGTGCGTGCGCTACGCCAAGGAACGCGTGCAGTTCGGCCGGCCGATCGGCGAGTACCAGCTGATCCAGGCGAAGCTCGCCGAGATGGAGATCGCCCGGATCAACGTGCAGGGCATGGTCTTTCGCGCGATCGAGATGCTCCGCAAGGGGCAGCTGCCCACGCTCGCCGAGGCGTCGGCGATGAAGCTGTACTCCTCGCGGACTGCGACCGACGTCGCCATGGAGGCGATCCAGCTCTTTGGCGGCAACGGCTACATGGCCGAGTACCCGCTGGAACAGATGGCGCGTGACGCGAAGTCGTTGATGATCTACGCCGGCAGCAACGAGATCCAGACGACGCACATCGCGAAGGGCCTGCTCCAGGACTGAGGTCGCGACCGCTCCCGGCTCAGCTGACGGTGAGGCGCCGATCGCCACCACAGAGACGGGCGATCACCTGGTTCGGCGCGTAGCCCCGGGCGGCGGCGCGGCGGTCTCGCCGAGCATGGCGAGCATCGCCGCGCCGTGGCTCGGCACGTCGAGCAGCACCAGCTCCTCGGGCGGCAGGTAGGTCAGGGCCTCGGTCTCGTCGACGGCTTGTTGAAGCAACTGCCGGCGCACGGGGTCGGTCTCGTCGTCCAGCTCGTCGACGAGCGGTACGAGGATCTCGTGCAACTGCCGCACCAGCGGGTAGACGACGAGCATCCAGCGGGCCGTCTTCGGGTTGCTGCGCCAGTCGCGGCCGCCGAAGGTGACCTGCGAGACCTTCTGGCCGGCGCCCTTGCAGTCGTACACGACGCAACCGTGGAACCCCCGCTCGTCGAGTTCGGCGTGGATGGTGCAGCGCAGGTCGTCGGCGAGGTTCGGGCACGGCGTGCCGGCCGGCTTGTCCATCGCGAAGCTCTCCGACCGGGGGAAGCGCAGCGCGACGCAGCAGAGCGCGAAGCAGCTCGAGCAGTCTGCCTGTAGATCGCTGCGCTGCACGGTCGACTCCGTCCTCGCCTCTCGGTGTGCAAGAGTGTCACTTGGCCCGGCGTCGCGTCGATCTGCCTGCTCGAAATCACGCTCACCACCCGAGGCAGCACCCCTG
>JAVHVB010000275.1:0-3677 GCA_032160775.1 Pseudonocardiales bacterium
ATTCGGGCACCGGGATCACCAGGTCGGCGTCGGCCGGATGCTCTCGCGCCAGCCGTCGGCCGACCTCGACTCGGGCCGAGTGCACGCTGCGCCCGGAGATCGTGGTGTCAGGGCGGGCCAGGTAGATGTACTCGAACAGGCAGCCCTTGGGTGACGGCGGAGCGAAGTGCTGCGAACGCAAGCCGTCCTCGTCGATGGCCACGAGTTCGCCGGGCTCGATCTCGCGCACGAAACTCGCGCCGCAGATGTCCAGCGCGGCGGTTTCCGAGGTGACGACCCAGCCTCGCTCGAGCCGGCCCAGGACGAGGGGACGGACGCCCTGCGGGTCGCGGGCGGCGTAGTGGGTGTGCTCGTCCATGAAGACCAGGGAGAACGCGCCCCGCAGCTTGGGCAGGACCTCCATCGCTGCCTGCTCGACGCTGACGTCGGGACGGGAGGCGAGGAGCGCGGTCAGCAGGTCGGAGTCGGTGGTCGCACCGAGCATGTTCTGGCTGAGGATGCCCTCGGCGCGGGCCTGGGCGAACAGTTCAACGGTGTTGACCAGGTTGCCGTTGTGGCCGAGCGCCAGACCGGTGCCGGCCGACGTCGTCCGAAAGCTCGGCTGGGCGTTCTCCCAGGTGGTCGACCCGGTCGTCGAGTAGCGGGTGTGCCCGATCGCGAGGTGGCCCTGCAGCGTGGCGAGCGTGGCTTCGTCGAAGACCTGCGAGACCAGGCCGAGATCCTTGTAAACCAGCAGCGCGCTGCCGTCGCTGACCGCGATACCGGCCGCTTCCTGGCCGCGGTGCTGCAGCGCGTACAGGCCGAAGTAGGTCAGCTTGGCGACCTGTTCTTCCGGCGCCCAGACCCCGAATACGCCGCACGCATCCTGCGGGCCTTTGTCGAAGGGGTCGATGTCGTGGTTCAGCAATCCGTCGCCTCGCGCCACGTTTTCGAGTGTACGTGCTCGTTGTGGTCCATCCCGCTGCGGCCGAGGCGTGTCACACGGCCGCCCGCCGGGAAAACCTGATCGTTAGGACAGGACGGGCAGATGAGCGCTCAGGTCGGCCCTCAACCCACTGGCCGACACTGCGCCGCTGGCTACCGCGTCGGCGAACTGCACGCGTCCGGTCGCCAGGCGGAGCCAGGTCAGGGGGTCGGTCTCGACCACGTTGGGCGGGGTGCCCCGTGTGTGTCGTGGTCCGGGGATCGCTTGCACCGCGACGAACGGCGGCACCCGCACTTCGACCGACCGTCCCGGCGCTTGCGCGGCGAGAATCTCGGCCAGCGAACGCACCGCCGCCGCGAGGGCCGGTCGCACCGACGGCACCGGCTCGCGCTCCGGCAGCGACCGGCTGAAGTCGTCGCAGTGCACGACCAGGTCGACGATGCGGGTCACCACCCAGTCACGGGCGGTGATCGGCCCGCGCGGCCCGGCCAGCACGACCGCGTCACCGACCTCTCCGGTCGCGCGCGGCCTCCGAAGCGCCTCGATCAGCTCGGCCGGCGAGCGCTCGGCAGCCGTTTCGCGGGTGCTCGCCGCGATCAGGTCAGCATCGCGCCGATACAGCCGGACGTACTCAGCGGCGGGAATCCGTGGTTCGTCCGATCGAGTCCCCAGGACTCGGGCGAGTCCCTGCCGGATGAGCAGGACATGGCCGAGCAGGGTGCGCACGTCCCAGCCGTCCAGCACGGACGGGCGAGCAAAATCCGCGGGCGGCACCTGGTCGAGCCAGGCGGCCAGCACATCCGATTGCGCATCGAACGCGTCGAACAGCTTGCTCACTCGAAGCGAGCGGGCATCGCACTCGTCCACGCGGCGCGCAGTTCGCGCAGCGGGATGGAGAACTGGCCCTGGACGTCGAGGCTCGGGGTGAGCACGTCGACCACACCGATGCGAGCGGCGGGCAGGCCGCGGGCCGTGCACATGTCGGTGAAGCGCACCTCTTCGCTGCGCGGCACCGACACGACCGCTCGGGCCGTCGACTCGCTGAACAGCGCGACGAACGGGTCGACGCCCTCGGGCAGCACGATCCGGGCGCCGGCGTCGCCGCGAAGTGCGGCCTCGGTCAATGCCTGGGCCAGGCCACCCTCGGAGAGGTCGTGCGCGGATTCGATCAGCCCGTCCCGCGAGGAGTTGATCAGGATGTCGGCCAGCAACTGCTCGCGGACGAAGTCGACCGCCGGCGGCTGGCCGCCGAGGAAGCCGTGCACGACGTGCGCCCACTCCGACCCGCCGAACTCGTCGCGGGTGTCGCCGAGCAGGTAGATCAGCGCGCCGTCCATCGTGAAGCCCTGCGACGTGCGCCGGGCGACATCGTCGATGACCCCGAGCACACCGATCACCGGCGTCGGCAGGATCGGCGTCGTGCCGGTCTGGTTGTAGAAGCTGACGTTGCCGCCGGTCACCGGCGTCCCGAGCGTGCGGCAGCCGTCGGCCAGCCCGCGCACGGCCTGAGCGAACTGCCACATCACGCCCGGATCCTCGGGCGAGCCGAAGTTCAGGCAGTTGGTCACCGCGAGCGGACGAGCACCGGTCGCAGCCACGTTGCGGTAGGCCTCGGCCAGGGCCAGTTGGGCACCGGCGTACGGATCCAGTCGGGCGTACCGTCCGTTGCCGTCGACCGAGAGCGCGATGCCGCGCGTGGACGAGTCGTCGATGCGCACCATCCCCGCGTTCTCGGGCTGGGCCAGCACGGTGTTGCCGATGACGAAGCGGTCGTACTGATCGGTGATCCACGACTTGTCGGCCAGGTTGGGCGATCCGGCCAGCCGCAGCAGCAGGGCGCGCAACTCCTCGCCGCCGCGCGGCCGGGGTAGCTGATGGCCGTCGTGCTCCATCAGGATGTCCTGGTCGCCGGGCCGCTCGACCGGACGCCGGTAGACCGGCCCTTCGAGCGCGGCGGTGCGGGGCGGGAGGTCGACGATCGTCTCGCCGCGCCAGGTCATCCGCAGCCGCCCGGTCTCGGTCACTGTGCCGATGACCGTCGCGGTCACGTCCCACTTCGAGCAGACGGCAAAGAACTCGTCGAGGCGCTCCGGCGACACGACCGCCATCATGCGTTCCTGCGACTCGCTCATCAGGATCTCTTCGGGGGCGAGCGTCGGGTCGCGCAACGGGACGACGTCGAGATCGACGTCCATGCCGCCCGTGCCCGCCGCTGCGAGTTCCGTGGTCGCGCACGAGAGTCCAGCGGCCCCGAGATCCTGGATGCCGACGACGAGGTCGGCGGCGAAGATCTCCAGGCAGCACTCGATCAGGACCTTTTCGGCGAACGGGTCGCCAACCTGAACCGACGGGCGCTTGGACGGCTTGGCGTCGTCGAACGTTGCGCTCGCGAGCACCGACGCCCCGCCGATGCCGTCGCCCCCGGTGCGGGCGCCGAAGAGGACGACCTTGTTGCCAGGACCATCCGCCTTGGCCAGCTTGATGCCGTCGGTGCGCATGACGCCGACGCACAGCGCATTGACCAGCGGGTTGCCCGTGTAGGACTCGTCGAAGTAGACCTCGCCCCCGATGTTCGGCAGGCCGAGGCAGTTGCCGTAGCCCCCCACGCCGGCGACCACGCCGGGCAGCACGCGCGCGGTGTCGGAAGCATCGAGTCGGCCGAAGCGAAGCGAGTCCATCACGGCGATCGGGCGGGCGCCCATCGTCAGGATGTCGCGGACGATGCCGCCGACGCCGGCGACGACGCCGGGCA
>JAVHVB010000276.1:0-2857 GCA_032160775.1 Pseudonocardiales bacterium
AGGCTTGATTACCTGAGCAGGCTGCGCGTCCGCAGAGCGGGAAATCGTGCGAAGTCCCGATCCATCGTGATCAGCTCAGTCACCCCATGGTCGAGGCAGATCGCTGCGATTCGCGCATCGTGCACTCGTGGTCCGCGCACGTCGGCCGTCACGACGAGGTCACGCAACGTGGCGTAGTGCCGATGGCTGTCGGTGATCAGCCGTAGCGATGGGGATTCGAGCCACGCATCGATCTGCCGCACGGCGTCGGCAGGCGCACTCGGCTGGCGGAAGACGCCGGGGCGTGTCACGACCCCGAAGAACTCGTGGACGCATGGCCACGGGATCGCCCACTGCGCGAGCGATTCGGCGAGTTCTCTGACCGCTTCTGCCGCCGCATCGTGCAATGGAGCGTCCTCGCGGTTGGCGTAGATCAGGACATTGGAGTCGACCGCGATCACGGATGAAGCCCATACGCAGCATCGCGCAGTTGGGCGGCCGTCGCGTTCTCGAAATCGTCGGTGAAACCGCGCCCGCCCTTGAAGCTGGCATCGCGGAGCCGGAAAGGCGGTCGGGCAGTGAGTTGCTCGTCCAAGAGCTTGCGCAGCGCTTCCTCGACGAGCGACTTCGCGGTCGTCTTCCGCTCCCGGGCAAGAGTCTGGACTTCTCGGAGGAGCGGTTCGGAGATGTCGAACGTCGTCTTCATACGGCTAACCGTACTCGACAATACTGCCAGCAGTATTACTGGACCCAATCGGCTGGCTTGACGGTGCCGGGGACGCGTCCCAGGCTCGTGCCGTGACAGGGGTTCGGTTCGCGCGCAGCGGTGACATCGACATCGCCTACCGCGTCGTCGGCGACGGGCCGATCGACCTGGTCTCGGTCGAGGGTTCCTACAGCCACCTCGAGATCGAGTGGGAACTGCCGGCCTACCGCAGCTACTACGAGCGGCTCGGCGAATTCACCCGGGTGATCATCTTCGACAAGCGCGGCATGGGGATGTCCGACCGGGTGCCCGGGGCCACCAGCCTGGACGTGCGGATGGATGACATCGGTGCCGTCATGGACGCGGTGGGCAGCGAGCGGGCAGCCGTGATGGGCGAGTCCGAGGGCGGCCCGCTGGCGATGCTGTTCGCGGCAGCGCATCCGGAGCGGACGGTCGCGCTGATCCTGCAGGGCGCCGAGGTGCGCGAACGCACCGACGCCGACTGGCCGTGGGGCGAGAACACCCAGGAGGAGTTCGAAGCGGCGCTGGCGACGATGCCGGGGCGCTGGGGGCAGGGCACCGGCATGCAGTACTACGCGCCGAGCGTGGGCGACGTCCCGTGGGCGCGCGCGTGGCTGTCCCGGCTGCAGACGCACGCGTGCACGCCGGCGGCCTGGACGGCGTTCGCGCGGATGGCCTTCGACATCGACGTCCGCAACGTCGCGCCGGCCATCAACGTGCCGACGCTGATCCTGCACGCGGTGGACGACCAGATCTGCCATGTCGAGAACGCCCGCTTCCTCGCCCGCACCATCCGCGGTTCGCGTTACGTCGAACTCCCTGGCGGCGATCACGTCGCGTGGTTCGAGCCCGACGACGTGATCGGCGAGATCCGCGAGTTCCTGACCGGGCGACGCGGCGAGCCGAGGTCGGACCGGGTGCTCGCCACCGTTCTGTTCACCGACCTGGTCGATTCGACGGCGACGGCCAGTCGTCTGGGCGACCGGCAATGGCGCGATCTGCTCGACCAGCACCGGCGCCACGTCCGCCGTCAGCTCGAGCGGTTCGGGGGCCGGGAGGTCGACACCGCCGGCGACGGTTTCTTCGCCACGTTCGCCGGTCCCGCGAAGGCGATCCGGTGCGGCCGGGCCATCATCGACGACGCCGCCTCGCTCGATCTGCAGGTGCGGGCCGGCGCGCACATCGGCGAGGTGGAGACACTCGGCGACAAGGTCTCCGGAGTGGCCGTGCACATCGGCGCGCGGGTGATGGCGCGCGCGGCCGGCGGCGAGCTTCTCGTGTCCAGCACGGTCAAGGACATCGTCGCCGGCTCCGGCATCAGCTTCGCCGACCGCGGCGTCACCGAGCTCAAAGGCGTCCCGGGTGAGTGGCGGCTGTTCCTCGTCACCGGCCTCGAGTGAGGCCCGTCTACGCTGACAAGGTGGAAATCGGGCGCATCCTGGACCGGGCCGCGACCGGCGGGCGCATCACGCCGGACGAAGCGCTCTCGCTGTACACCGACGCCCCGTTGCACGCGCTCGGCGAAGCGGCCGACGAGGTGCGCCGCACCCGCTTCCCGGACAACGTCGCCACCTACATCATCGACCGCAACATCAACTACACCAACGTGTGTGTCACCGCGTGCAAGTTCTGCGCGTTCTACCGCGCGCCGAAGCACGAGGAGGGTTGGACGCACCCGCAGGAGGAGATCCTTCGCCGTTGCGGCGAGGCGATCGACCTCGGCGCCACGCAGATCATGCTGCAGGGCGGGCACTCGCCTGAGCTCGGCATGGAGTGGTACGAGCAGACCTTCGCGGCGATCAAGGCGAACTACCCGCAGCTGACCCTGCACAGCCTCGGCGCGTCCGAGGTCGTACACATCTCGCGCACGTCCGACCTCGATTTCGAGACAGTGATCCGCCGGCTGCATGCGGCCGGGCTGGACTCGTTCGCCGGCGCCGGTGCCGAGATCCTCGTCCAGCGGCCGCGGCACGCCATCGCCCCGCTGAAGGAGGACGGCGAGACCTGGCTGTCGGTGATGGAGACCGCACACAGGCTCGGGGTCGAGTCGACCGCGACGTTCATGATGGGGACGGGCGAGACGAACGCGGAACGCATCGAGCACCTGCGGATGATCCGCGACGTGCAGGACCGCACCGGCGGGTTCCGCAG
>JAVHVB010000277.1:0-4554 GCA_032160775.1 Pseudonocardiales bacterium
CGAAAGATCGACCCAGCGAGCCTGACTCCGAGGCCAGTCACGATCGGCACGGTTGCGACATCGCCGGACTTGAGTCGACGCAAACATGATCAGGGCTCGAGGTGCGGATACCGGTAGTCGGTCACCGGCAGGTGGTTGCGCTTGACGGAGCGCGGGCTGGCGAACCGAATCATGTTCCACACCGTGCCGGCCTTGTCGTTGGTTCCCGAAGCGCGCGCACCGCCGAAGGGCTGGGCGCCGACGACCGACCCGGTGGGCTTGTCGTTGACGTAGAAGTTGCCCGCCGTGTAACGCAGCGCCTCGTTGGCCTGTCGGACGGCCGTCTCGTCGCCGGCAAAGACCGCTCCGGTCAGCCCGTAGGGCGTCGACTCGTCCACGGTTTTGAGGGTGTCAGCCCATCTGGTGTCGTCGTAGACGTAGGTGGTGAGGACGGGTGCGAACAGCTCCTGGGTGATGAACGGCGACGTCGGATCGGCGACCTCGAGCACGGTGGGGTCGACGAACCAGCCGACGGAGTCGTCGGTGTTCCCACCCACCACAACGAGCCCCTCGCTACGAGCGCGGGCGAGGGCGTCGGCGTGCTTGGCGTGCTGTTTCGCGTTGATCACGGCGCCGACGTAGGTCTCGGTCTCGGTCGGGTCGCCGACGACCACCGACTCGGTGAGGGCGACGAGCCTGTCCTTGAGCTGCGGCCACAGGCTGCGCGGTGCGTACAGCCGTGACGCAGCCGAACACTTCTGTCCTTGGTACTCGTAGGCGCCGCGTACGCACGCCGCGGCGAGCGTGTCGAGGTCCGCCGACGGGTGGGCAATGATGAAGTCCTTGCCGCCGGTTTCGCCGACGACGCGCGGATAGTTCTTGTAGTTGGCGACGTTCGCGCCGACGGTCCGCCAGATGTGCTGGAAGGTCGCGGTCGAGCCGGTGAAATGCACGGCGGCCAGATCGCGATGGTTGAGCGCGACCTCGCCGATCTCGGCGCCGTCGCCGTACACGACGTTGATAACGCCGGCCGGCAGGCCCGCCTCGCGCAACAGCTGCAGCGAGAGGTGCGCGACCAAGGACGCACTCTCGGCCGGCTTCCAGACGACCGTGTTGCCGAGCACAGCCGGGCCGAATGCGAGGTTGTTCATACACGTGAAGTTGAACGGGGTGACCGCGAAGACGAAGCCCTCCAGCGGCCGGTACTCCGCGGAGTTCCACTCGCCCGGACGCGAGCCGGGCTGGACGTCGTACATGTCGAGCATGTTCTTGACGTTGGCTCGAATGAAGTCGAGCGTCTCGCACGCCGCGTCGATGTCGGCTTGATAGGTCGTCTTGGACAGCTCGAGCATGGTGGCGGCGTTGAGCTTGTCGCGCCACGGTCCGTTCTCGAGCATGTCCGCCGCGCGCAGGAAAGGTGCGACGCGGTCCTCCCAGGGCAGCCGCCCCCACCAGACCGAGGCGGCGAGCGCGGCGTCGATCGCGCGTTGGGTCTCGGCAGCGCCCGCCCAATGCACCGACCCGAGCTGCACCTTGTGCGCGTGCGGGGTGACAACCGGTGCGAGCCGGCCCGTACGCACCTGCTCGCCACCGATCACGTTCGCCACGTCGTGGCTCTCGGCGCGCAGGTTCTCCAGCGCCGCACTGATGCTGGCGCGCTCCGGCGAGCCGGGTGCGAACGACAGCGGCTGCGTCGGGCCCACAGGGAACAGGGCAGTACGTGCGGCCGGAGCGGTCATCGCGGCGTCCTTTCCACTGGCAGCGCAATGCCAAGGACGCTACGGCCGCAGCGCCTGCGGCTGCTTCGGCTCGGGAGCGGAAAGTCCGGCGTTCATTTCCTACGATTGTCGAAACGCGGAAGTGGAGTGGCGGGTAGTGGCTGACATTCAGCAGCAGGTCGAGGCGTTGGCGGGCGTGCTCGGCTGCGCGGTGCTCGTCGAGGATCAGCAGCACCGTCCGCTGTGGTGGAGCGCGCAGGGCGAGGTCGACGACGTCCGGATGCGGTCGATCCTGCAGCGCGAGCCGCCGCCGGGTGCGGCGGCGTTGGTTACCCGGCTCGGACTGCCCATGGCGCCGGGACCCGTGCGCACGCCGTCACTTCCCGATGTCGACATGGCCGAGCGATGGTGCGTCCCGCTTCGGCACGGACGTGATCTGGTCGGATACCTGTGGGTCATCGACGCCGATGGCCGAGTGTCCGAGGACGACCTCGGTCCTGTCATTGCCTGCGCCAAGGTGGCAGCGGACGTCATCGCGCGGCTCGAACCGTCGGAGGACGAGCGGCTTCGTCGACGCGAGCAGTTGCTCATCCGCCTGCTCGCCGCACCGGATGCGGACGCCGCCGGTGAGCTGATCGACTTGGAGAAGCTACGACCCGACTCGCGTGTCGTGGTTGCCTGCCCGGCGAGGTCCCCGGGGTGGCCCCTCCCGGGCGGAATGTCAGCGCACGTCGACCCGGCGCCGGGAGCGGTGTTCGACAGCGGCTCGCCGGTGGTGATCGCTGAGCTCGCCGTTGCCGTGGAACGGGCACGCACCACCGCACGCGCGCTGCGTGCGGGAGCCCGGCTTGGTTCGCCGTCCTGGGACTCACTCGGCGAGTGGCACCTCATCGTCGCGGCGCCGCCGGACCTCACGCCCGGTCAGGTCCATCCGGGCGCGGGCGTGTTGGCCGCCCAGAAGCGACCAGAGCTCATCGAGACCGCACGGTGCGTGCTGGACAACGTCGGTGACGTCACGGTCAGCGCCGAGCAGCTGCACATCCATCGCAGCACGCTCTACTACCGGCTCGAGCGAATCGAAGAGCTCACCGGCGTCAACTTACGGCTGGCCGTGGGGCGGGACGCCCTGCAGATGGCACTGCATCTGGCCGCCTATCGCGACGCCGCCGACTAGTCGATTGCGACATTTGTCGAAACGGACAGCCCGGACTTCCGCGTTCGCGCCGAAGCCACGACCGCCGGCCGGCTTCTAGCGTCTCTCCTGACGGTGTCGCCCGGCGCCGGTCCAGGCAGGAGAAGCCTATGGCGCAGCAGGAGACCGCCGACGTCGTCGTGATCGGTGCGGGCGCGATCGGCGCGAGCGCCGCTCATCACCTCGCCGCGGCGGGTAGCCGAGTCGTTGTGCTCGAGGCCCTCGACGGTCCTGCTGCCGGCAGCACCGGGCGGTCGTTCGCCTCGATCCGCGGTCAGTGGGCCGATGAGCTGAACATCGAGATGTCCTGGCGCAGCATCCAAGCCTTCCGCGAGTTCCCGGAGCGGTACGGCGTCGACGTCGGATACCGCCCGTCCGGCTACCTGCTCCTCGTTTCGCAGGAGCTCTGGGATCCGCAGTTGCGCGCCGTCGACCTCCAGCGTGCGCACGGCGTGCCGGTCGAGGTGCTGTCGTTCGACGCAGCGCAGGCGATCACGCCGTTTTCCGCTGGCGGCCTCGGCGGCGCCACCTGGGGACCGGCCGACGGCGTCGTCGACCCGCACCTGGCAACCAGCGCCTACCTCGACCTGGCCCGTGCGGATGGCGCAATCGTCCGATTCCGGCACCCGGTGCAGGCGATCGACCCCGATGAAGATGGCGGCTGGACGCTCACTTCCGGCCCGATGGCCGTGCGTTGCCAGCACGTGATCAACGCCGCCGGAGGGTGGGCCGGCGAGGTCGCCGCACTCGCCGGCCTGGACGTGCCCGTCGTCCACTCGCGCCGCAACGTGTACGCATCCGCCGTCGGTGCGGTGGCCCGCCTGCTGCCGATGACCGTCGACTTCACCTCCGGCGTCTACCTGCGTACCGAAGGTGCGCGACTGCTGTTCGGCGGCGCGCGCCCGGACGAGGTCGACGGCTACCGCACCGACGTCGATTGGCCGTGGATGGAGCAGCTGCTCGCCCTCGGCGCGCGCCGATTCCCCTGGCTCGTGGACGTCCCGTTGGACCGGGCGGGCTGTTGGGCCGGAACCTACGAGAACACCCCCGATCGCCACGGCATCCTCGGCGCGGTGCCAGCAATGCCGACCTGGATCAATGCCTGCGGTTTCTCCGGCCACGGCATGATGCAGGCTCCGGAGATCGGTCGGCTCGCGGCCGAGCAGGTGACGACCGGCGGCATCGCCAGCCTCGATGTAGCCGCGTTACGCATCGAACGTTTCGCCGCATCGGCCGACACCCGCTCCGTCGAGCTGGTTTTCTGAGATTGCCCGGACGAAGGAGTCCTGATGTACCCGACGCTGCACGCCGACCCTGCCAAGACCGCGTGGATCGACGCCACGACCAAGGAACTGGCCGCCTTCGGCGAGCAGCACCGCACGCAGCTCGATGTCGCCAACCGAGCCAACAAGTTTCCCCGTGAGCTGTACCGCGAGCTCGGCCGGCTCGGCTACCTCGGCCCGCTGGTGCCGACCGAGTACGGCGGACTGGGCGGCGGCGTCGCCGAATACGCCGTCATCGCCGAAGAAGTGGGCCGGCACGGGCTGGTCTCGGGCCAGATCGCTGCGCAAGGGCAGCGCTGGCTGCTCGATTGGGGCACCGACGAGCAGAAGAACCAGTGGCTGCGGGGCATCGCCACCGGAGAGATCGTGTTCTCCGAGTGCA
>JAVHVB010000278.1:0-15708 GCA_032160775.1 Pseudonocardiales bacterium
TCCCGAGCGGCTATCCGACGCCGGGACGCCAAACCGGGAGTGCGTTAGGGCAGGAAGTACATCGGGTTCGGGACCTTGAACCCCTTCTGGGCGAACCCGCCGTTCAGATCGCTGAACTGGTCACCGAAGTTCGCGATGATCTTGTAGCCCAGCGACTGGATGTGCTGGCGGGTCAGCGACTTGTACTGCGTCGTCGTGCAGGCCGGCGCGCAGGATGAGAGCCACGGCTGGGTCGCTCCGCTCGCGTCCTTGAGGTACACGTTCGCGTCGGTGACGTCGTAGCCCGCGTGGGTCAGGTTGGCGAGGGTTCCGGGCCGCTGGTTGGAGGTGGCGTTCTGCGGCCGGCCGGTCAGGAAGAAGACCGTGTACCCCTGCGCCTCGGCGTACTGCTCGAGCTCGACCATGTGCGGCACGGCGGGGAAGACGCAGCCGGTCGCCGTCAGGCAGGCGTTGACGAACGCCGCGTTCGTGGTCGGGTTGAAGACGAAGTTGCTGTAGATCTCGTAGCTGTAGGTGTTCAACGTGGTGTCGTCGATGTCGAACAGCACGGCCTTGGTCGAGACGTGGCTCGGGTTCCAGAACTTCAGGTACCGCTCGGCCTGGGCGACGATGCCACCCATCTCGTTCGCGTAGGACCCGTTCGGGTTGAACTGGTGCAGCGCCACGGTTCCGCTGACCGGATCCAGCTGGGCGGTGACGGTGTCGCCGTAGTAGCCCTTGATCGCGGTCTTCACCTGGTCGATGTTCTGGATCTGGTTGGCCTTGGTGGGCGCGGCCGGTGGCGCCGGCACGGCAATGGACGAACCGGCGGCGCCCGCACCGGATGCGGTGAAGGCGAACGCGCCGAGCGCTGTGGCGGTGAGTGCGACGGACAGGAGTCGTGTCCTGCCACGCAGCGGGTGG
Organism: Pseudonocardiales bacterium; assembly: GCA_032160775.1. Lineage (GTDB taxonomy): Bacteria > Actinomycetota > Actinomycetes > Mycobacteriales > Jatrophihabitantaceae > Jatrophihabitans. The sequence continues at coordinate 904 of JAVHVB010000278.1, forward strand.
TTCAGGGTCATCGAGGACGCCTTTCGAAAGGTACGAATGTCGGTGCAAGCCACCTAACTCCACGAATGCCGCAAAACCAAGGGCGGGACGAGCGTGTCAGCCGCCGTCCCGGCGAGACGCCCGGATGATCAACGGGGCCGAATGACCGCGGGCACTCGTTCGGCCCAGATCAACCGGCGGGCGCGAGCGCGCTCGCCAGCGGGCCGGCGGTCAGCTCGATCTGCCAGGGCCGGGCGCCGAGCTCGGCCAGCCGGTCGCGGATCGTCACCGGGGTGATGGGGGCGGGCGGCTGCCAGCACAGCCGGCGCACCACGTCGGAAGCCAGCAGGTTCTGCGCCAGGACCGTGTGCTCGGCGGCGACCTCGGTCACGACGTCGCGCGCTGCGGCGAGCCGGGCCGCGGCCGCCGGATCACGCTCGCGCCAGCGGGACGGGGCCGGGATGCCGTCGCTCGGTCCGGCAGTCGGCGGCAGCTCGCTGTCCGGGAGCGCGCGCGCGGCCTGGAGCGCGCCGAACCAGCGATCGACCTGCCGGCGCTGGCGCGGGCCGCCGAACACGGGCAGCGCGATCAGGTCCCGCGGGCCGGCGGGCTCGACGCGCGCCGCCTCGATGATCGCCCCGTCCGGCAGCACCCGCCCCGGCGCGATGTCGCGGTCGGCGGCGTACTCGTCGCGCGCCGTCCAGAGCGCGCGGACGGCGGCGAGTTGGCGCCGGCTGCGCAGCTTGTGGATGCCGGAAGTCCGGCGCCACGGCTCGACCCGGGGCGGCGGGGGACCGGCCAGCCGCACCGCCTCGAACTCCTGCTCAGCCCACTCGGCCTTGCCGGCGCGGTCGAGCTCGTCGCCGAGCACGTCGCGCAGGTCGACGAGCAGTTCGACGTCGAGCGCGGCGTAGACGAGCCAGTCGTAGGGCAGCGGCCGGGTGGACCAGTCGGCGGCCGAGTGCACCTTCTCCAGCGCTACGCCGAGGTGCCGTTCGACCATCGTGCCCAGCGCGACCCGCTCGTCGCCGAGCAGCCGACCGGCCAGCTCGGTGTCGAACAGTCGCGCTGGGCGCAGCCCCACCTCGGCGAGGCAGGACAGATCCTGGCCGGCGGCGTGCAGGATCCACTCCGCGTCGCCGATGGCCGCGTCGATCGAGCTCAGGTCGGGCAGTGCGATCGGGTCGATCAACGCCGTTCCGGTGCCGGCGCGGCGCAGTTGGACGAGGTAGGCACGCTGGCTGTAGCGGTAGCCGGAGGCGCGCTCTGCGTCCAGCGCGACCGGGCCGCGGCCGCGCTGCAGCGACTCGGCCAACAGGCGCAGCCGCTCCGGTTCGGTGAGCGGCTCCGGGACCCCGTCGCGCGGCTCCCGCAGCACCGGGGCGGCCGGCGCCTCCTCCGGCTCGCCGCCGGAGTCGACGTCGTCGTCCGTCACGTCAGTGCGGTGATAGGGCGATCACGCCCTCGGGTGGCAGCCCGGCTGCGGTGCACAGCAGGTCGACGAACGCGAGCAGGTGCGGCGCGAGATCGGCGGTGTCCGCCGTCCACGAGGCGCGCAGCTCGATCGAGACCGACGTGCGCGGCCCGTGCAGATCACCGAACCGGGTCGAGGTCGTCTGGGTGACCGTGCCGCCGGCGGCCCGGTACGCGGCGTCCCGCTCGTCCAGCGAGTCGGTCAGCCAGCTCCAGCCGACGGCCGGCAGCATCGGGTCGACGCCCATCTCGTCGTCCAGCTCGGCCGAGGCGTAGGCGACCAGCCGCAGCACGCCATCCCAGGCCTCGTGCCCGTCGGGATCGTGCAACAGCACCAGCCGTCCACTGGCGAGGTCCTTGCCGGCGGCGTCGATGATCTCCGCACTCACCGCGTAGCTGAACGGCGCCAGCCGTTGCGGCGGGCGCAGCGGCTCGACGCGCACCTCGGTGCGGACCCGGGTGTTCGCGAGCGCGTCCACCGCCTGGCGGAAGACCTCCGGCGGCGGGGCAGCGGGAGCGGCGGCGGGATCTGCCGCGGGTGGCTCGTCGCCCGTTGTCATCTGCGGCACCGTCGGCACAGTCATGCGGCGTACCGGCTGCGCGGGGTTGCGGCCCGCCGTACCGGCAGCGTCGCGAACAGGGGGGCGTCGAACACGAGGGCAGTGCCGCACTCGACGCACGCCTTGTCGGGGCACTGGTCACCGTGGCCGTCGGGGCACGGCGGCGTCTCGGCGAGGCTCTCCCGCGCACACGTGGGGCAGTAGAGCAGCAACAGTTCGTCGCTCACGTTGGTCAACCTGCCACGCGGTCCGGCGGTTGCCCGGCAGGCGCGCCGAGCGCCCGCATGCGGCATGAAACCATGGGAGCGATGTCCTCGCCTGCCGATTCCCTGCTCGTCCGCGCCGCCACCGGCCGGCCGGGCCCGCGGCCACCGGTGTGGTTCATGCGCCAAGCCGGCCGCTCGCTGCCTGAGTACCGCGCGCTGCGCGTCGGCACCGCGATGCTGGACGCCTGCCGCGATCCGGACCTGGTCACCGAGATCACCCTTCAGCCGGTGCGCCGGCACGGGGTCGACGCGGCGATCCTGTTCTCCGACATCGTGCTGCCGCTGGTGGCGATCGGCGTCGGGATCGACATCGTGCCCGGCGTCGGCCCGGTGGTCGAGAAGCCGATCGCGGACGCCGCCGGCGTCGATCGGCTGCGCCCGCTGGAGCCGGACGACGTTCCCTACGTGACGGCCGCGATCCGCGCGCTGGTCGCCGAACTGGGCCCGACGCCGCTCATCGGTTTCGCCGGGGCGCCGTTCACGCTGGCGAGCTACCTCGTCGAGGGCGGGCCGTCGCGCGACCACGCCCGGACGAAGGCGCTCATGCACGGGCAGCCGGAACTCTGGCACGCGCTGCTGTCCCGGCTTGCGGTGATCGCCGGACAGTTCCTGAGGGTGCAGATCGACGCCGGTGTGGCGGCGGTGCAGCTGTTCGACTCGTGGGTCGGCTCGCTGCCGCTGGCCGACTACCGGCGATTCGTGCTGCCGCACAGCACGGCGGTGCTCGCCCCGCTGGCCGGCCGGGTACCGCGGATCCATTTCGGCGTCGGAACCGGCGAGCTGCTCGGCGCGATGCGGTCTGCCGGTGCCGACGTGGTGGGCGTCGACTGGCGGCTGCCACTCGACGAGGCCGCCCGCCGGCTCGGGCCGGGCGCGGTCGTGCAGGGCAACCTCGACCCGGCCCTGCTCGGCGCCGGCTGGCCGGTCGTCGAGGCCGAGGTGCGGCGGGTGGTGGCCGAAGGACGGGCCGCCGCCGGGCACATCTTCAATCTCGGCCACGGCGTGCTGCCCGACACCGACCCGGACGTCCTCACCCGCGTCGTGGATCTCGTGAAGACACTGGAATGAGCTTGGTCCGATGACCAGGCTCGTCGTCGTCGGCGGCGGGATCTCCGGGCTCGCCGCCGCCTGGTTCGCCGCGGAAGCAGGCTTCGACGTCATCGTGCTCGAGGCGGCGCCGCAGGTCGGCGGCAAGCTGCGCGTCGAGGAGGTTGCCGGCGTACCGGTCGACGTCGGCGCCGAGGCGCTGCTGACCGTCCGGCCCGAGGGCGTCGACCTGATCGCCGCTCTCGGCCTCGCCGACGAGCGGTTGGCGCCGCTCACCACCGCGGCGCGGGTGCGCGTGGCCGGCGCCGACCACCCCTTGCCCGCCGCGACGATGCTCGGCATCCCGTCGGCGGTCGGTCCGGTGCGCGACTCCGGGGTACTCAGCGCGGCGGGTCTCGGCGCGGTCGCCGCGGAACCCGACCTGCCTCCGCTGCCGCCGCTCACCGAGGACGTCGCCGTGGGCCCGCTGGTCCGGGACCGGATGGGCCGGGAGGTCCGCGACCGGCTGGTCGAGCCGCTGCTCGGCGGGGTGTATGCCGGACGGGCGGACGAGTTGTCCCTTCGCGCGACCATGCCCGGGCTGGCGGCGCAGTTGGCGACCGGCGGTTCGCTGACCGCCGCGGCCGCCGCCGCGACGACCGCGCGACCAGCGCCGCCGGGCGGCGTGTTCACCACGCTGCGCGGCGGGCTGGGCCGGCTCCCGGCCGCGCTCGCCGCGGTCGGCCGGTTCGAAATACGCACTGGGGTGACCGTGCGGGACGTCCGGCGGACCGCCACCGGTTTCGTGGTCGAGTGCGCGCGCGGCGTCGAGCGCTCGGTGCTCGACGCAGACGCGGTGGTGGTGGCCGCCCCCGCGGCGAAGGCGGCGCGGCTGCTCGCGACGTCCGCGCCGGCCGCTGCCGCCGACCTGGCCGGCATCGAGTCGGCGAGCATGGCGATCGTGTCGTTCGCGTTCCGCGACGTCACCGTCCCGACCGGCAGCGGGCTGCTCGTCGCCGGCGGCGAGCGACTGGCCACCAAGGCCGTCACCGTCACCTCGCAGAAATGGCCGGTGGCGGCCGGCGGGCTCACCCTGCTGCGTGCCTCCGTCGGCCGGATCGACGAGCCGGCCGCGCTCCGGCTGGACGACGGCGAACTCGCCGCGCTTGTCCAGCGGGAGCTGCGGCCGCTGCTCGGCATCGCCGCGCCGCCGGTGGATACGCGGGTCACCAGATGGGGCGGCGGCCTGCCGCAGTACGCGGTGGGTCATGTCGAGCGGGTGGCCCGGATCCGCGCCGCGGTGGCGGCCGTGCCCGGGCTCGCGATCTGCGGTGCCGCGTTCGACGGGGTCGGCGTGCCCGCCTGCATCGGCAGCGCCCGCGCGGCGGTGGACCGGTTGGCCGGTGCCACGATGGACCGGGGACAATAGCCGGATGGCCGAGGTCAAGAGCGCGCGCGAGATCAACCAGGTGATCCGGTACACCGCGTGGTCGGTGTTCCGCTGCGCCCGGCCGCTCGGTGACGCCGACCGGCAGCCGGTCGCCGCCGAGGTCGCCGCGCTGTTCGACCAGCTCGCCGCGAAGGACATCGTGGTTCGCGGCACCTACGACGTGTCTGCGCTGCGCGCGGACGCCGACGTCATGGTCTGGTGGCACGCGCCGACGGCCGATCTGCTGCAAGACGCGTACTCGCTGTTTCGCCGCACCCGGCTCGGCGCGCACCTCGAGCCGGTGTGGTCCAACATGGCGCTGCACCGCCCGGCCGAGTTCAACAAGAGCCACGTGCCGGCCTTCCTGGCCGAGGAGGAGGCGCGCGCATACGTGTGCGTCTACCCGTTCGTCCGTTCCTACGAGTGGTACCTGCTGCCCGACGCCGAGCGGCGCGCCCTGCTCGCCGAGCACGGTCAGCTGGCCCGGGAGTACCCGGACGTGCGGGCCAACACGGTCTCGTCGTTCGCGCTGGGCGACTACGAGTGGATGCTCGCCTTCGAGGCCGACGAGCTGCACCGCATCGTCGACCTGATGCGCCACCTTCGCAGCTCCGAGACCCGACGGCATGTGCGGCTCGAGGTGCCCTTCTACACCGGCCGCCGCCGCGCGGTGGGCGACCTGGTGGACGCGCTGCCCTAGCGGGATGTAACATCCGCGTCAGGCGGGGGCCCGTTCGCACAGGTAGGGACCCGCCGATGGGAGCCGACCGGTTCAGGCTGCGCCGCGTCCTGATCGGCGTGCTCGTCGGCCTGGTCGCGCTCACCCTCGGCTTCTACGGCTGGGTGCAGTTCCGCCAGTCCCAGTACCAGGACCGCGAACGCGCCGTGCTGGTGCGTTATCACGACGACTACTCGCTGTGCCTCAAGCTCGGCGCCGGCGACTACGGGTGCGCCCAGCGGGTGCTGGCGGCTTGCATCGTCGACCCGTTCTGGTCGGACGGCAGGCCGTTCGCCTCGGCCGGCGCCGCGCCGCTCGACGCGCCGGGTCGCTGCCGCGCCGTGGCGCTCACCAGCTGACCGGTTGTGGCGTCCCGGCGTCGGATATCCGTCCCAGGCGCCAGAACCGGTAGCTTCTGGCTCGTGCTGGTGACCGTGCTGATCGCTGTCTGCGCGGTCGAGGGCGCGGCGGCCGGCACGCTCGCCGTCCTGCTCGTCGTCACCCGCGGCCGACTGCGCACAGCGCGCCGGCAGCTCGTGGACACCGGGCGCCGGACACCGCGTTCCCCGGCCGGTATGGCGATCAAGGCGGTGGCGCAGACGGCCGCCCGGGTGCGCGAGCAGGGCCTGGTCGGCGGGCTGCTGTCCAGCCCGATCGACGACCTGACCCGCTGGATCACCGAGCAGCGGTCGACCATCGCGCAGGTGGCGGCGCCGGACGGCACCGTGGCGGTGTTCTTCTCCGACATCGAGAACTCGACCGCGCTGAACGAGCAACTCGGGGACGCCCGCTGGATGCGAGTGCTGGGCGCCCACGACTCGCTGGTGCGGCGCGCCGTCGAGAAGCGCGGCGGGCACGTCGTCAAGTCCCAGGGTGACGGGTTCATGGTGGTCTTCGGCGAACCGGCCGACGCGGCGCAGGCGGCGATCGACGTGCAGCACGCGCTGGATTCGACGGGTGCGCGCAGCCTGCGGCAGACGCCGATCCTCGTCCGGATAGGACTACACGTGGGCGAGACGGTGACCCGCGAGGGCGACTACTTCGGCCGCAACGTGGCGATGGCAGCGCGGGTCGCTGCGACGGCTGCCGGGGGAGAAGTCCTCGTCAGCGACGAGCTCCGGTCCGCGCTCGCCGACGAGCCGCGCTTCGTGTTCGAGCCCCGCGGCGAGGTCGAGCTGAAGGGACTTGCCGACCGGCACGCGCTGTGGCTGCTCTGTCACTGAGCGCCGAGGATCGCACTCAGGGAATGACGCGGTACCGGGTGAGCATGCCGCCGATCAGGTGCTCGTTCACGTGGCAGTGGAACAGCCAGATGCCGGGGTCGTCGGGCACCATGTCGGCGATCGTCATCGTGGCCGGGAGCAGGATGAGCACGTCCATCCGCATGCCGCCCACGGTCACGACGTTGCCGTGCCAGTGCGGGGTGTGCAGGTCGTGCTCGCCGCCCATGTCCATGACGTACCACCGCACGTGCCGGCCGACCTTGATCGTCGGCAGCGGCTGGTTGCCGTACACGTAGCCGTTGATCGAGTACATCAGGTTCGACGCGGCGAACCCGGCGTCGGGCGGCTGGTAGGGCTGCTCGTAGGTGTGCTCGTTGTCGTCGAGGAAGTGGCTCTGGTTCTCGTCCATCACCGAGAACACCGAGAACATCTCGCGGCCGACGTCCTTCGGCGTGCCGTCCGGCCGGGCCAGGCCGCGCCCGGTGACGACGAGCGGGCCCATCAGCCCGGAGTAGGTGTCGGCCACCTCGTCGGTGTGCGAGTGGTACATCCACATGACGCTGGATCCGTCGTCCGGGCCGGGCCCGGCGCGGCCGGGGACGTCCCAAATGTAGGTGTACTTGTCGCCCTGGTGCACGAGGTCGTCGAGCTTGTTCGCCGGGCCCGCGAGGTCCCGGTACGGCGCTCCCTCACTCGCCTTGCTGTAGAACAGCCCGTGCACGTGGATGCTCGCCGGGAACGGGCAGGCGTTGCGGAAGACGACCCGGATCCGGTCGCCGACCTCGGCGCGGATGACCGGGCCGAGCAGGCCCAGATAGGCCTCGGACGTCGGCCGCGCCTTGCGATGCTGGAACGTGGCGTCGGTGTAGGCGCGGTAGACGCACTTGTCGTAGGTGGAGCCGATGCGCCCCGGCCCGCTCTGCACCCACGTGTCGGCCACCGCGTCGAACGGCTTGCCGGTGATCTTGTTCCGGCCGGCCGGGGCGTAGTTCCACGCCACGACGTCGGCGCCGATGTAGTACTTGCGGGTCACCCCGCTGTACCGGAATCCGGTGCCGCCGACCGAGGCCCAGTACGCGTGACCGGACATCGCGGCGTGCTGTGCGGTGACCCCCGCGCCGCCCGTGCCGCCGAGCGCGACCCCGGTGAAGCCGAGGCCGGCGACCAGGGCGCTGGCGCCGAGGGCGATCCAGCGCCGATGCGAGCGATCCGGGCGCGGGCGTGCGTCAGTGCGTGCGTCCGACATGTCTTCCCCCGTAGTGATGAGCGAGCGCCCATAAGGCTACCTCGCGGTCACCGGCAATGATCAACACCCGGGGCGGGTGAGGTCAGGCCGGGTCGACGGCGGGTTCCTCGTCGAAGGTCAGCGAGATCGAGTTGATGCAGTAGCGCAGGTCGGTGGGGGTGCCGTAGCCCTCGCCCTCGAAGACGTGCCCGAGGTGGCTGTGGCAGTTGGCGCACAGCACCTCCGTCCGCTTCATACCCATCGTGCTGTCCGTGCGCTCGATGATGTTGTCGCCGGCGAGCGGCGTGAAGAAGCTGGGCCAGCCGCAGTGGGAGTCGAACTTGTGCTCGCTGCGGAACAGCTCGTGCTCGCAGGCGCGGCAGCGGTAAACGCCGACCCGGTGGTTGTCGGTGTACTCGCCGGTGAACGCGCGCTCGGTACCCGCCTTGCGCAGGATGTCGTACTCCTCGCGGCTGAGCTTCTCGCGCCATTCGGCATCGGACCTGACGACCTTGGCAGGTGGCATTTCCTCGGTGCGCTTCATGCGATCCACGGTACCGACGCGACGGGCGGCGGACATTACCGACCGAGGAAGCTCACCAGGTGCGCACGATGCTGATCACGCCGAAGACGATCGTCAGTGCGAGGCCGAACAGGATCAGCCACACGACGACCTGTGTCGCGGTGCGGCGCGCGCCCGTCAATCGGGAGAACCCGGTGCTGAACGCGTCCATGTTCTGCAGTTCGCCGGCGGCGGTGTTCGGGTTCGCGGTGCGCCCCCAGGCGCCGTCGACGTAGGGCGGCGGCGGTCGCTGCTCCTCGTCGTCGTGCTCGTCCTCCCTGGTCCACACGCTCACAGGGTATGCCCGGTGGCCGGGCGTCCTGCGTCACCTTCGCGCGCTACGGTGCCTTCGTGGAGGCGGTCGAGTTGCAGGTCGGCGATCGCACCGTGCGGATCAGCAGCCCGGACCGGGTGTACTTCTCCACCCGCGGCGAGACGAAGCTCGATCTGGCGCAGTACTACCTCGCTGTCGGGCCGGGCATCGTCCGGGCGCTGCGCGAGCGCCCCTGCATGCTGCACCGGTACCCGGACGGCGTCGACGGCCAGAAGATCTACCAGAAGCGGCTGCCGAAGGGCGCGCCCGAGTGGGTCGAGACGGTCGAGGTGCGCTTCCCGTCCGGTCGCACTGCCGACGAGCTGTGCGTGACCGAACTGGCGTCGGTGATCTGGGGTGTGCAGATGTCGACGGTCGAGTTCCACCCGTGGCACTCGCGCCGCGCCGACACCGAGCACCCGGACGAGCTGCGGATCGACCTCGACCCAGGTCCCGGCGCCGGCTTTGCCGACTGCAAGAAGGTCGCCGGCGTCGTGCAGGAAGTGCTGGCCGAACTCGGCGCGGTCGGCTGGCCGAAGACCTCGGGCAGCAAGGGTCTGCACGTCTACGTGCGGATCGAGCCGCAGTTCGGCTTCCGCGAGGTGCGGCGCGGCGCGCTGGCCTTCGCCCGGGAGGTCGAGCGGCGGATGCCGGACCTGGTCACCACCGCGTGGTGGAAGGAGGAGCGCGGCGAGGGGCGGGTGTTCCTCGACTACAACCAGAACGCCCGAGACCGCACGATCGCTGCCGCCTACTCGGTGCGCGGCAAGCCGCATGGGCCGGTGTCCGCGCCGATCACCTGGGCCGAGTTGCCCGACGTCGACATGGACGACTTCACGATCGCGACGATGCCGGCCCGGTTCGCCGAGCTGGGGGACCTGCACGAGGGCATCGACGACGCGGTGTGGTCTCTGGCGCCGCTGCTCGAGTGGTCGGAGCGCGATGAGCAGGACCACGGGCTCGGCGACGCGCCCTACCCGCCGAACTTCCCGAAACAGGAGGGCGAGCCGCCGCGCGTGCAGCCGTCCCGGATGAACAAGGCGAACTGGGCCGGACCGGCAGCCCCGGCGGACATGGTCGAGCCGCAACAGCTCGACTGACTGAACCACCGGGTCGACCAAGGGCGGCACCAAGGGTGAGGACGCGATCATGGAGCTGACGACCACGACCCAGGCCGAGACGATGCCGACCGGAGCCCGCATCGCTCGTCGCATGTACGAGCTCCTGGAGCCGATCTGCCTCGTCACCTTCCTGGCCGACGAGTGCAATCAGGAGCTGGCTGCGCTCGGCCATCGCACCTACTGGGACGGCTACTTCGCCAGCCGCGCGGCGCCGCTGGGGCGGGTGCCGGCGCAGGTCGTGCACGCCGCTTTCTACAGCTTCGCCGAGGGGGAGGCCGCGCGGCACATCCCGAGCGCGTGGCAGACGATCCCACCCGAGGCGTCCGTCGCCGCGCGGGAGCGGGGCAGCGCGGCGTCCCTCCGGCGGATCCTCGGCGCGGAGGTGGCCGGCTCGCCGGGCCTGGTGCGCGCCGCCGACCTGACCACGAAGGCCGCGACGAGCGCACCGACGGAGGGTCGGGTGATGTACGCCGGCATGCGAACCGTCCCGGTGCCGAGCGATCCGGTCACCCGGCTCTGGCACTCCGCGACCATGCTGCGTGAGCACCGCGGGGACGGGCACGTCGCCGTTCTCGTCGGCGCCCGCGTCGGCGGCACGGAGGCCCACGTCCTCTCCGCCCTTGCGCAGGGCATCCATCCGCCGGAGTCGTTCGGGCGCATCCATCACCTGCCGAAGAAGCGGCTGGCTGCGGTCATGGCCGGCCTGCGCGAGCGCGGGCTCGTCGACGCCGGCGGGCGGTTCACCGATGCCGGCCGGGAAACGACTCAACGCATCGAAGCTCTCACCGACGAGCTGGCCGCCGCGCCGTACGCCGCCCTGTCTCCCGCCGAGCTCGACGAGCTCGTCACCGAACTCGAACCCATCACCGCGACCATGGTGGCCGCAGGGTCGCAGTGACGAGCGTGACTTGTTCCGGTCGAGGTTCACGTCGTTCTCGAATGAGATTGGCGCGAGTGCGACGATCGATGAGTGACGCAGGCGACCTTGCAGACCGACCGCATCAAGCTCGTTCCGTTGAGCGATGAGCATCTCGAACTCGAGGTGAGGTTGGACGCTGATCCGGAAGTCATGCGCTACCTGACGGGTCAGGGCCGGACGCGTGCGCAGGTCATGGCAGCTCACGAGCTGCGCCTCGCGACCGCAGAATCGATTGCCGGTCTGGGGTTCTGGGTCGGGTTCGTCGACGAGCAGTTCGTCGGCTGGTGGCTCCTTGAACCGCCAGGGTGGATCGATCACCAGCCGGTCGAGGGACAGGCCGAACTCGGGTACCGGCTGCTGCGAAGTTACTGGCGTCAGGGGCTCGCCAGCGAGGGGTGCCGGGAACTGCTGCGACACGCGTTCGAGGACCTCGGCTTGCATCGGGTGTCTGCTCAGACGATGACGGTAAACACCGCATCTCGCGCGACGATGGCGTCCGTGGGCTTGGAGTTGACCCGGACGTTCGACGACGACGACGCCGACGAGGGCCTTGCCGGTTCCGAGCTCGGCGGGGTGGAGTACGCGATCACGAGAGACGAGTGGCGGGCGGCGAATCCGGGGTGAGCGCCGTGATCAGGAGACGGTAGGTGGGCCGGCGTCGATGCGGCGCAGCACCGGCTCGGCCCGGTGGTGGTCGGGATTGGCCTGCACCTGGCGTTCGTCCCACCAGGTGGCGCCGGCCTCCTGCAGCGGTCCGAGCAGATCGGCCGCGGTAGCGGGGTCGCTCACGCCACCGACGACGATGTCGAAGGGCTCGGCGGCCCGGTCGCCGCGCTGCTCGGCGATGTAGCCGGCGAGTTCGCGCACTTCGTCGGGCGGCGGCGCTTCGCCGTGCCGGGCCGACAAGAACAGCGGGACCGCGCCGTCCCACCGGGCCGCGCGACGCATCGGGCGCCGGTGGGGCCAGTAGCCGGCGATCCACACGGGTGGGCGCGGGCGCTGGACGGTCGCCGGCAGCAGCGTGGTCTGCCTGACGCGGTAGTGCCGCCCGTCGTGGTCCACCTGTTCGCCGGTCCAGTACCGGCTGAGCAGGTCGAGGCCCTCGTCGAGCCGCTCGGCCAGCACGACGGGGTCGGTCGTGTCGCCGAAGCTCGCGAACTCGTCGTCGATCGGGCCACCGAGCCCGGCGCCGAAGATCACCCGGCCGCGGGACAGCGCGTCGAGCGTGGCGACCTGGCGGGCGAGCTGTTCCGGACGGCGGCGGGCGACCGGGGTCACCATCGGGCCGAGGCGGATGCGCGACGTCACGAGCGCGGCAGCAGTCAGCAGCATCCACGGGTCGCCGAACGGTTGCCCCTGGCGCCGCAGCTTGTCGTGCACGACGTGGTCCCAGACGAACAAGGCATCCCAGCCGGCCGCCTCGGCGGCGCTCGCCACCGTCGCGACCGTCCGGGCGTCCGCGAAGTCGCCGAAGTTCGGAATGTTGATCGAGAACTGCACTCGGCCAGTTCTACCGGACGCGAACTCGCCGGGTGCCAGGATTTCGGTATGACGCAGGCGAACCGGACGGGTCCGGCATGACCCGGCTGCGGATCGCGACGTTCAACATCCGGCACGGCGCGCCGAAGCACTCCTACCGCGGGCTGCCGGACGAACTCGCCGCCGCGTGCGCCTCGCTCGACGCGGACGTCCTCGCGCTGCAGGAGGTGGACGTCGGCGTGCCGAGGTCGCAGAACGCGAACCTGGCGAAGGTGGCGGCCGACGCGTGCGGCATGACCTACTACTTCGCGAAGGCGCGCAAGCACGCCTGCCGCGGGCAGTACGGCAATGCGCTGCTCGTCCGCGGCACGATCAGCGAGGTGACGGTCGTCCGGCTCGACGGCGACCACCGGCACACCCTGCGGATCGGCCGGATGGAGTTCAAACCCTTCCGCGAACCACGCAACGCGATCATCGCCACCGCGACCGTCCGCGGCCACGCGCTCTCGATCGGAACCGGTCACTTCGCAGCTGACACCGCAGCCCGCCGCCCGCAGCTGACCACCACCGCGCAGCATCTGGTCGCGCGACCGGAACCGCGGATCCTGCTCGGCGACCTCAACGTCGCTGCGCGGCAGGCGGCGGAGTGGCTCGCTCCGTACGGCCTGACGGTCGTCGGCCCACTCGCCCCGCCCGCGACCGGGAAGCGCCTCGAGATCGACCACGTCGCCGTGTGCGGGGTCGGCATCGAACGTGTGGAGTCCCGATGGCTGCCGATCAGCGACCATCCAGCCAAGATCGTCGACCTGACAATCGCCGGCTGACGGCGCAGAATGCCCTGCGTGCGCACCCGACCGGCCGTCTTCATCGCGGCGCTCGCCACCGTTGCCGGCTGTAGCTCAGGCACGACGCAAGGGGAGGGCCGGCAGCCGAAGGACGCAGTGCCGGAGCACGCATACGACGCGTCGGTGTACATGTGCACGGCGCCGATCGGCGGAGCAGGGCACTGTGCGGCTGCGGCCAGCGACGCCGAGGTTGCGGCCGTGCGCGCAAAGCTGCTGGCCGATCCGGCAGTCGATGCCCTTGCGTACCTCTCGCCTGCTGACGCGGTCGCCTTGTACAAGCTGGAGAATCCGAAGACCGCGCCGATCGTGCAGGTGGGCGATCTCCCGGCGACGTTCATGGTCAGCCTGGTCGAAACGGCGAATGTGGACGACCTGAAGCAGCGCGACGAGAACGAGCCCGGTGTCGACGCGATCGTCGCCTGCGGCGGTCGCGCGCTCTGTCTGGTGGATGAACTGCGCCGGGTCGGCGTCGTGGCCCTCACCCGTTGACGGCGGGTCTTCCTATCCTGGGTCGATGCAGCTCGACTTCGCCGGCGAGATCATCTACTGGCGCGGGCCCGCTCCGTACCACTTCGTGCTGCTCCCGGAGCCGCAGGCGACCGAGCTGCGCGAGGTGGCCAACGAACTCACCTACGGCTGGGGCTGCATCCCGGCGCGCGGCGAGATCGGCGACACCGCGTTCACCACCGCGCTGTTTCCGAAGGACGGCACCTTCGCCGTGCCGATCAAGGTCGCAGTGCGCCGGGCCGAGGGTTTGGAGCTCGGCGACGTCGTCAGTGTGAGCCTCGAGTTCGACGACTGAGCGCCCTCACTTGGCCGGGAGCGACCCGGCGTGGTCGAGGCCGACCTGTACCCAGCGGCGCAGCGCATCGTCGCTCTCGATGGCGGGCAGCTCGACCCGCAACCACCCGTTCATCTCGCGGCCGCGCATCTCGAACGGCCCGACATGCGGCTCGGCGGCCAGCGTGGCGGTCTGGTCCGGGGCGCAGCGCAGCAGCAGCCCGCCCTTGCCACTCGCGGCGACTGCCATGTTGCCGTTGATCAGGAACGCCAGACCGCCGAACATCCGCATCTCGGACAGCCCTGCCTCGCGTGCGACGACCTCGCGGATGCGGTCGGCCGTCTCCTCGTCGTACGCCATGGCCCCAGTATGCGAGCGGCCACCGACATCGCAGGGGGACGCAGTACCCACCGGTCGCCTATGACGACGAGTCGTGGCACGCGGCAGACTGGACGGAAGTAGCGACACGAGGAGAGGCACCCGATGGCCATCGCCACGATCAACCCGACGACCGGCCAGCTGGTCAAGTCGTTCGAGCCGCTCAGTGCGGACCAGCTCGAGGACAAGCTCGCCCGAGCGGCCCGCGCGTCCCGCGACTACCGGCACACCAGCGTCGACGAGCGCGCCGGCTGGCTGCGCGCGGCGGCCGATTGCCTGGACGGGGACGGCGCGCGCATCGCCGAGGTGATGACCCTCGAGATGGGCAAGACGTACGCGGCTGCGAAGGCGGAGGCGGCCAAGTGCGCGAAGGCGCTGCGCTACTTCGCCGAGCACGGCCCGGCGTATCTCGCCGAGACACCGGCCGACGCCGAGGCGATGGGCGCCGAGCGCGCCTTCGTCGCGTATCAGCCGATCGGCGTGGTCCTGGCGATCATGCCGTGGAACT
>JAVHVB010000279.1:0-7958 GCA_032160775.1 Pseudonocardiales bacterium
ACGATGTCGGCGCCGAGGTCGAGGTCGGCCGCCATCTGCCGGATCACCGTCAGCTGCTGGTAGTCCTTCTCGCCGAAGTACGCGGCGTCCGGCCGGACAATGTTCAGGAACTTCGCGACCACGGTCAGCACGCCGGCGAAGTGGCCAGGGCGCACGCCGCCCTCGAGGATGTCGCCGAGCGGGCCCGGCTGGACGGTGACCTGCGCGGCACCGTGCCGGTAGACGTCCGCGTACGACGGCGCCCACACCAGGTCGACGCCGGCACGCTCGCACTTGTCGAGGTCGGCGTCCAGCGTGCGGGGGTACCGGGCGAGATCTTCGCCCGGCCCGAACTGCATCGGGTTCACGAAGTTCGTGGTGATCACCGACGCGCACTCGGCGCGCGCGGTGTCGAGCAGCGCGACGTGGCCGGCGTGCAGCGCACCCATCGTCGGCACCAGGCCCACCGGGACCGCCAGCTCCTCCCGGGCCGCAGCGAACTCCGCGCGCGACTGCACGACTCTCATGAGAGCGCCGCCAGGATCTCCGCGGCCCGCTCGTCGGTCAGCCGCCCGGCGGCGCGGGCCCGCTCGGCGGTGCGCCGCGCCATCGCGACGTAGGCCGGCAGCACTTCGGGCGCGGCCCGGGCGAGGGTGGCGACGTGCGCGCTCACCGTGGCGACGTCGCCGCGCACCACCGGGCCGGTGAGTGCCCCGTCGCCGAGGCGCAGCACGTTGTCCAGCGAGGCGCTGAGCAGCGGCGCGGCAAGCCGGCCGGGCTCGCTCACCCCGGCGCGCTCGAGCAGCCCGAGCGCGTCGTTGACCAGGGTCACCAGAGGGTTGGACGCGATCGTGAGCGACGCGTGGTACAGCGGGCGCGCCGACTCGGGCACCCACACCGGTTCGCCGCCCATCTCGACCACCAGCGACTCGGCCACCGGGCGCAGCGCGTCCTCCGCGGTGACCCCGAAGGTCGCGCCGAGCAGCCGGTCGAGATCCTCCGGCCGGCCGGTGAACGTCATCACCGGATGCAACGCGAGCGCGACGACGCCGCGCGCCGCGGCTGCGTCGAGAGCGTCGATGCCCTGCGCGCCGGAGGTGTGTGCGGCGATCTGCCCCGGGCGCCAGGTGTCGGTGTCGGCCAGCCCGGCCACCAGCGGTCGCAGCACGTCGTCCGGCACGGCCAGCAGGACGAAGTCGCTCTCGCCGACCACTTCGTCCGTGGGCAGCAGCGGGACGCCGGGCAACAGCCGTTCGGCGCGCGCGATCGACTGCTCGGACACGCCGCTCACGGCGACGATCTCGTGCCCGGCGCGGGCTAGCGCGGCGCCGAGGGTGGCACCGACCCGGCCGGCGCCGACCACCCCGACGCGCAACCGCGCGGGTCGTGACTCGGTCAACGCGGCACGGTCCTCGCAAGCTCGGCAAGTACGTCGGATGCGAGCGTACTGCCGCGTCCGATCGCTTCGGCGCGGAGCGGTAGGTTCCGGAGACGGGCTGGCCCTTTGCCGGGAGGACTGGGAATGAAAAGTGGAGTACGCGCTCACCTCCGCCTCGCGGACCAGCATCACTGCGGACGGTGATCCGATGAATGAGCTTCAGGCCCGCGTCGCCACGACCGCGGACACGGCCGAGTTGCACGCCACGGCCCCGACACTGCTGCTCGAACTGCAGTCGCTGCTGGGCGCGCTGTCGGCTGCGGTGACCGCGGACACCGGGCGCGGTCGGCGCCCGTTCCGGCCGAACCCGCAGTGGAGTCACCGGCTCGGCGAACTGGCGTACGGCGTCTACCTGCTCGCCGACCAGACTGGGGTGGACGTCGCCGACGCCGTCGAGCTCACCGCCCAGCACCTCGAACTGCGCGGCGAGCAGGTGAAGGCGGCAGACCCGAAGGGCTGGCCGTTCGAGGCGTGACAGACGGAGTCAAGGCTCACCTGCGCTGCGCGGACCAACATGCTGGGTGACCTGAAAGGTGGGCCATGCGACGACGGACGCTGATCACCGGCGCGAGCTCCGGCCTCGGCGCGGAGATGGCCCGCCAGTTCGCCGCGCGCGGCGCGGACCTCGCGCTCTGCGCTCGCCGCATCGAACGGCTCGAGGAGTTGCGCGACGAGATCCTTGCGGCCCATCCGGACCGCACCGTGTTGCTTCGCGCGCTCGACGTGGACGACCACCCGGCGGTCTTCCGGGTGTTCGGCGAGTTCGCCGACGAGCTCGGCGGACTCGACCGGGTGATCGTGAACGCCGGCCTGGGCAAGGGTGCGTCCGTCGGCACCGGCCGGTTCGACGCGAACAAGGCCACGATCACGACGAACTTGGTTTCGGCACTCGCCCAGTGCGAGGCCGCGATGGAGATCTTCCGGGCGGCCGGCGCGGGCCACCTGGTGGTCATCTCGTCGCTGTCCGCGGTGCGCGGGATGCCGAAGGCGCTCACCGCCTACGCCGCGTCCAAGGCCGGCGTGGCGACGCTGGCCGAAGGCATCCGGTCGGACGTCCTCGGCACGCCCATCAAGGTCACCACCCTGCTGCCCGGCTACATCCACTCGGAGATGAACGAGCAGGTGGCGCAACGCACACCGCTGATGTCGTCCACCGAGGACGGGGTGCGCTCGATGGTCCGGGCCATTGACCGGGAAGTGGCCGAGGCCGCTGTGCCGCAGTGGCCGTGGCGGCCACTCTCCGTTGTCCTCCGACACGCTCCGTTACGGATTCTGCGCCGAATGATGTGAGCTGTGACGGCCCTCACCGGTTGCACTGGCATGTCGGTGAGCGGACGCAATATTTGCGCTGGATCGCTTGCTACACAGGACATATGACGCGATCGCAGCAGTTGCGCGACGCTCGTCGCGAGGGCGATGAGCGCGTCTTCGCGTCCCCGATCCGAGTTGCCACGCCGCTGATCGGGTCCACGACGGTGCTGGTGCTCGCGGTCGTGATCGCAGCGCTGTCCGGGCTGTCGGCGGTGACGGTCGTGCTGATCGCGGCCGGGACGCTCGTCGGCTGCCTCGTCCTCGCGCAGCGCACCGTGGCGAGCCTGCTCGCCGGCCTGACGCTGCTGATCGTGCGCCCGTACACGGCCGGCGAGCGGGTGCGGATCCAGTCCCCGGTGGGCGGCTGCCCGATGGACGTCGAGATCGTGCACATCGGTATGGCCAACACGACGCTCGCGGCCGACGCGGGCGTGCTGCTGGTGCCGAACCACGTACTGCTGCGCAACCCGCCCGCGGCGGCGCCTGCGCGCGAGCCGCGTCCCGAGCCCTGCCCCTGATTCCGCCGACTCGTCTCTCGGCCATGCCGTGGTTGCGGCGCATCGACGCCGTCGCAGGAAAAAAGCATGCAGGCTTGATTCTTCTTCACAAGCGTGCCAGGCTCGCGCGGTGGCCGATTTTCCCGAGGTCCTGGCCGATCTAGGCGCCGAATGCGCGCAGCTGGACGCACTCGTCGCCCCGCTCGCGGAGCCGGACTGGGGCAAGGAGACGCCGGCGCCGGGCTGGACGATCGCGCACCAGATCGCACACCTCGCCTGGACCGACGACGTCGCAACCCTGGCCGCCACCGACCCCGCCGAGTTCGCCGTCCAGGTGCAGGCCGCGCTTGCCGAGTTCGACACCTTCGTCGACAAGGCCGCCGCCGAACGGGCCACCCAGCCGCCGGCCGAGCTGCTCGAGACCTGGCGGGCCGGGCGCACGCGGCTGGCGGACGCGCTGAGCGCCCTGCCGGCCGGCACGAAGGTGCCGTGGTTCGGCCCGCCGATGAGCCCGATGTCGATGGCGACCGCGCGGCTGATGGAGACGTGGGCACACGCGCAGGACGTCGCCGACGCGCTGGGCTCGGCCCAGCCGGTCACCGACCGGATCCGGCACGTGGCACACATCGGCGTGCGGGCCCGCAACTACGCCTACCTGATCCGCGACGAGGCCGTGCCGGCCGAGGAGTTCCGCGTCGAGCTGGCCGGCCCGTCCGGCGACGTGTGGGCGTGGGGCCCCGAGAACGCGGCGCAGCGGGTGAGCGGCCCGGCGCTGGACTTCTGCCTGCTCGTCACCCAGCGCCGGCACCGGGACGATCTGGCGCTCGTCGCCGAGGGTGCCGACGCCGACCGGTGGCTGGACATCGCCCAGGCGTTCGCCGGGCCGTCCGGCGAGGGCCGCGCACCCGGCCAGTTCGCATGATCACCCCACGAAATCGCTCCGCAAAGAGCGCTCCGCGATTTCGCAGGGACCCCGCATGACGGCCGATCCGCTGCGGATCGCCAACGCCTCCGGGTTCTACGGCGACCGCGCGTCGGCGATGTACGAGCAGCTCTCCGGTGGCGAGATCGACGTCCTGACCGGCGACTACCTGGCCGAACTCACCATGCTCATCCTGGGCCGGGACCGGCTCAAGGACGCGAGCCTCGGCTACGCCAAGACCTTCCTGCGCCAGCTCGAGTCGACGCTGGGCATTGCGCTCGACAACGGCGTCAAGATCGTCGCCAACGCGGGCGGGCTGAACCCGGCCGGCCTCGCGGCGGCCGTGCGGATGCTCGCCGACGATCTGGGGCTGGAGGTCGCGGTCGCGCACGTCGAGGGCGACGACCTGCGCGCCCGGGCCGGCGAACTCGGGCTCGGCGAGCCGCTTGCCGCCAACGCCTACCTCGGCGCGTGGGGCATCGCGGACTGCCTGCGCGCCGGCGCGGACATCGTCGTCACCGGCCGGGTCACCGACGCCTCGCTGGTGGTCGGCCCGGCCGCCGCGCACTTCGGCTGGACGGCCACGTCCTACGACGCGCTCGCCGGCGCGGTGGTGGCCGGGCACATCATCGAATGCGGCCCGCAGGCGACCGGCGGCAACTACGCCTTCTTCACCGAGCTGCCCGCGCGGGACAAGCCGCTCGGCTTCCCGATCGCGGAGGTGCACGCCGACGGGACCTGCGTCATCACCAAGCACCCCGGCACCGGCGGCGCGGTCACCGTCGGCACGGTTACCGCACAGCTGCTCTACGAAATCGGCGGCCCGCGCTACGCGGGCCCGGACGTCACCGCACGCTTCGACACGATCGAACTCAGCGAGGGCGGGCCGGACCGCGTCCGCATCTCCGGCGTGCGCGGCGAACCGCCGCCGCCCACGCTGAAGGTCGGGCTGAACACACTCGGCGGCTTCCGCAACGAGGTCACCTTCGTCCTGACCGGCTTGGACATCGACGCGAAGGCCGAGTTCGTCCGTGCCCAGCTCGCCGGCCTGGACGCCGATTGGACGCTCGCACGCACCGACCACCCGGACGCGGACCGGCAGGAGGAGGCGGCCGCGCTGCTGCACTGCGTGGTGCGCGGCAGCGACCCGAAGGCGCTCGGCCGGGCGTTCTCCGGCGCGGCGATCGAGCTCGCGCTGGCCTCCTACCCGGGCTTCCACGTGACCGCGCCGCCCGGCGACGCGGCACCGTACGGCGTCTTCCGGGCGGCCTTCGTCCCGGCGGTGGAGGTGCCGCACATCGCGGCGCGACCCGACGGCGAACGGGTGGACATCGCGCCGGCCACGGACACCCGCGAACTCGATGCGGTGCCTGAACCGGCGGTCGACGCGTTTCCCGGCGGGCCGACCCGGCGCCTGCCGCTCGGCACCGTTGCCGGCGCGCGCAGCGGCGACAAGGGTGGCTCGGCGAACGTCGGGGTGTGGACCCGGGACGACGACGCGTTCCGCTGGCTGGCCGGGATGCTCACCGTCGACCGGTTCCGGGAGCTGCTGCCCGAGACGGCCGCGCTGCCGGTGGCCCGGCACGTGCTGCCGAACCTGCGCGCCCTGAACTTCGTCGTCGAAGGGATCCTCGGGGACGGCGTCGCCTCCAACGCGCGGCACGACCCGCAGGCGAAGGCGGTCGGCGAGTGGCTGCGCTCGCGCATCGTCGACGTCCCCGAATCGCTCCTGGCCGCGGTGCGGCGCGACCCGCCGCAGAGGGGCCAAGAATGAACGTCTTCGAGACGCCGGAGCGGCAGGCGCTGCGCGACACCGTCCGCTCGTTCGTGACGCGCGACGTGCTTCCGCACCAGGACGAGTGGGAGCGCGCGGGCGAGCTCCCGCGCTCACTGCACGAGCGCGCCGCGGCCGCCGGGCTGATCGGCGCGTCCTACCCGTCGGCGGTCGGCGGTGGTGACGGCGACCCGGTCGACGCGCTCGTGCTCGCCGAGGAGTTCCACACAGCGGGCGGATCGAGCGGCGTGTTCGCCTCACTGTTCACATCCGGCATCTCGCTGCCCCACCTCGTCGCGGCCGGCGACCCGCAGCAGATCGAGAGATGGGTGCGTCCGACGATCGAGGGCGCGAAGATCGGCTCGCTGGCCATCACCGAGCCGGACGGCGGCTCGGACGTCGCGAACCTGCGCACGACCGCCAAGCGCGACGGCAGCGACTACGTCGTGAACGGCGCCAAGACCTACATCACGTCCGGCGTGCGTGCCGACTTCGTGGTCACGGCGGTGCGCACCGGCGACGCGGGTGCGCACGGCATCTCGCTGCTCGTCGTCGAGAAGGGGACGCCTGGCTTCACCGTCTCGCGCAAGCTCGACAAGATGGGCTGGCTCGCCTCGGACACCGCCGAGCTCTCCTACGCCGACGTGCGGGTGCCGGCCGAGAATCTCGTCGGCGCGGAGAACACCGGGTTCGTGCAGATCGCGCAGAACTTCGTGTCCGAACGCATCGGGCTCGCGGTGGGGTCCTACGGGTGTGCGCAGCGCTGCCTCGACGTCACCGTCGAGTGGTGCCGCATGCGCGAGACGTTCGGCCGTCCACTGATCTCCCGGCAACCGGTGCAGAACACGCTCGCCGAGATGGCGCGGCGCATCGAGGTGGCGCGGGTGTACACGCGCTCGGTCGCGGCGCGGGCCGCCGCCGGCGAGACGAACCTGGTGCGCGACGCGTGCTTCGCGAAGAACACCGCCGTCGAGGCCGGGATGTGGGTCGTCGACCAGGCGGTGCAGCTGCACGGCGGGATGGGATACATGCGCGAGTCCGAGGTCGAGCGGCAGTACCGCGACATGCGGATCATGGGCATCGGCGGCGGCACCAACGAGATCCTGACCGGCCTCGCCGCCAAGACCCTGGGCTACACCTCATGACCCGCCCTTGCCCGCGAGTGGGCTATGGGAGCGCGAGTGGTCACCTGCGGCAGCCCACTCGCGCGCTGGTAGCCCACTCGCGGGAGGCGGTGATCCGGTGAGCGTGCTGAAGTCCTCCGTCGACCAGGGCTCCCCGGAGTTCGTCGCCAACCGGGCGGCGCTGCTCGAGCAGCTCGCGGCGATCGACGTGGAGCATGCCAAGGCGGTCGCCGGCGGCGGCGAGAAATACGTCGAGCGGCATCACAAGCGGGGCAAGTTGCTCGTCCGCGAACGGGTCGAGCTGCTGCTCGACCCCGGTTCGTACTTCCTCGAGCTGTCCCCGCTCGCGGCGTGGGGCACCGACTACACGGTCGGCGCGAGCGTGGTCTGCGGCATCGGCGTCGTCGAGGGCGTCGAGTGCCTGATCAGCGGCAGCGACCCGACAATCCGCGGTGGCGCCTCGAACCCGTACACGCTGAAGAAGACGTTGCGGGCGAGCGAGATCGCGCTGGAGAACCGGCTGCCGACGATCGGGCTCACCGAGTCCGGTGGGGCGGACCTGCCGACGCAGAAGGACATCTTCATCCCCGGCGGGCAGATCTTCCGCGACATCACCCGGCAGTCCGCGGCGGGCATCCCGTCCATCTCGCTGGTGTTCGGCAACTCAACCGCGGGCGGCGCCTACATCCCCGGCATGAGCGACTACGTGGTGATGATCAAGGAACGCTCGAAGGTGTTCCTCGCCGGCCCGCCGCTGGTGAAGATGGCGACCGGCGAGGAGTCCGACGACGAGTCGCTGGGCGGCGCCGAGATGCACGCCCGGCACTCCGGTCTCGCCGACTACTTCGCCGCCGACGAGCAGGACGCGATCCGGCTCGGCCGGCAGATCGTGAAGCGGCTCAACTGGCGCAAG
>JAVHVB010000280.1:0-3105 GCA_032160775.1 Pseudonocardiales bacterium
AGCCCGGCGTCCGCCCGGCCGGAAGCTGGAGCGGCAAGGATGGCAAGCCTCGGCCCGCGCGGGATGGTGACAGAGCCCGCGGCGCTGGTGGCGGCCGAGGCTCGGATCGGCCGTCGTTCGGTGCACCTCGGCAGGACCGCGCGCCGTCTCCGCGCGGAGGCACGAGCTCTCGTGACGGTGGCGCGGGCCGGGACAAGCCTGGTTACGGCGACCGGCCACGTAGTGACCGTGACGCTGGGGCTGGCCGGGACAAGCCCGGTTACGGCGACCGGCGGGGTGCTGCTCCGGCGGGGCGTGGATCGGGTGACCGCGCCGGTGGCTATCGCGCTTCTGGGCCGGGAGCTTCCGCCGATCGCGGCGGTCCGCGTCGCGGTGGACAGGGCGGCGCGTCAGGGCGCGGCGGTCCGCCAACTGGTCAGGCGGCCCGGGAGGCGCGGCCAGCTCCGACTGATCGTGAGCTGCGCCGTCGCGCGGAGAAGAGCCTTCAGGTACCCGAGGACATCGATCCGCGCGACCTGGACCGGGAGGTCCGGGGTGAGCTGCGATCGCTGTCGAAGGAGACCGCGGACACCGTCGCCCGGCACCTCGTCGCCGCTGGACGGCTGATCGACGACGATCCCCAGGCTGCCCTCGCGCACGCCTACGCGGCCCGGGCCCACGCAGCCCGTATCGCCGCCGTCCGGGAGGCGGTCGGGATCGCCGCGTACCTCGCGGGGGAGTGGCAGGTCGCGATCGCCGAGCTGCGGGCGGCCCGGCGGATGTCCGGCACCGACGCACATCTGCCGCTGCTGGCTGACGCCGAGCGCGCGCTGGGCCGTCCGGAGCGCGCTTTGGAGATCTTCCGGTCACCGGAGGCGCGGCGGGTCGACCTCGCCGGCCGGATGGAACTGCTGATCGTCGCGGCCGGCGCTCGGCGGGACCTCGGCCAGGACGATGCCGCGCTGGTCATGTTGCAGGTGGCCGAACTCGATTCGGATCGCCCGGAGCCGTGGCTCGCCCGGCTCCGGTACGCCTACGCGGACGGTCTGGTGACCGCGGGCCGAGACGACGAAGCCCGGGACTGGTTCGCGCTCGCGGCCGAGGTGGACGAGTCAGGAGAGACCGACGCCGCCGAGCGCGTCCTCGTCATGGACGGGTTCGTGCTCGAGGACGACTTCGGCGTGGAATACGACTACGACGAGGCCGACGGCGACGACGCCGGCGAAGAGTCCGGCGAGGAGTCCGGCGGTGCCCGGCCCGAAGACGCCAGCGCCGAGCAGGCAACAGCGGTCGGCGACGCCACCGGCGAGGCCGAAACGATCAAGCAAGAAGGTTCTCACCCTGGACCCGAGGTTGAGACCGTCGAGGGCGTCAATCGGGAGGGGTAGACCGGGTGAGCGCAGAGCAAGGCGACGGGCGGCCCGCCGGGGACGCCTACGACTGGTACGTCCGCGGTCAGGAGCTGCTGTCCACCGGGCACCCGGCCGCGGCGGCGCAGCTGTTGCGACACGCCGTCGAGGCCGAGCCCGGATCGCGTGCGGCGCGTGAAGCTCTCGCTCGTGCGCTGTTCGACGCGCGGGTCTACGACGAGGCCCGCGTGCTGGTCGCCGAGATCGTGGCGGAGAACCCGTCCGACGACTATGCGCACTTCGGGCTCGGCCTGTCCGCGTTCCGGTCCGGCGATCACCGGGTTGCCGTCGAGCACCTGTCCCTCGCCGCGGCCATGAAACCCGGCGAACACCATTACGCGACCGCTCTGCGTGCGGCCCGCGTCCGCCTGGAAGCCGAGGAGCCCGGTGGCGCGTCCTGATCTACTGCCACGCGGTAGCGCCCAGCCGCTGGTCCGCCTGTACGACACAGCTCTCCTGGACCTCGACGGGGTCGTCTACCTGCAGGAACAACCGGTTCCGGAAGCCGCGGCCGCGCTGGCCGCCGCCAGGGAAGCGGGGATGCGCCTGGAGTTCGTCACGAACAACGCCTCCCGCCGGCCCACCGCCGTCGCCAGCCTGCTGGGAACCCTCGGCGTGGTGGCGGATCCCGGGGAGATCGTGACTTCGGCACAGGCCTCAGCCGCGCTCCTCGCGGAACGGCTACCGGCGGGCGCGGCTGTTCTGGTCGTGGGGTCCGTGGCGCTGGGCGAGGAGCTCGCGGACGTGGGGCTGCGGCCCGTGCGCAGCGCGGACGACGCGCCGCGGGCGGTCGTCCAGGGGTACTCCGCCGACACCGGATGGGCGCAGCTGGCCGAGGGCGCGATCGCGCTGCGCGCCGGCGCGCTGTGGGTCGCGACCAACGCGGACGCCACCTTCCCCTCGCCGCGCGGCCCGCTGCCGGGCAACGGATCGCTGGTGGCCGCCCTCACGACGGCGACCGGCCGGGCTCCGGACGAGATCGTCGGCAAGCCACACCCGCGGTTGCACCAGGAATCGGTGCGGCGCAGCGGTGCCGTGCGCCCACTGGTGGTCGGCGACCGGCTCGACACCGATATCGAGGGCGCGATCAACGGGCGATGCGCCAGCCTGCTGGTGCTCACCGGGGTGACCACCGCCGCGGAGCTCATCGCGGCTCCTCCGCGCCATCGGCCCGACTACGTCTCCGCCGACCTGCGCGGGCTGCTGGAGGCGCACCCCGCGCCCGTCGTCGACGCGGGTCAGGCGTCGTGTCGGGAATGGATGGTGCGGCCGGAGCCGGGGGCACTGCGGCTGTCGGGCAGCGGGCTCGCGATCGACGCGCTGCGCGCGCTGTGCGCGGCGGCGTGGTCCGCCGGCGAAGGCGGCGCCGTCAAGGTGATCGCGGACGGCCCAGCGGCCGAAACGGTTCTCGGAGAGCTCGCGCTCTAGAGCATGGTGCGGAGTTTGAGCAGGTCGAAGATGCTCGCGTCGATCTTGACCCGGCCACTGGCCCAGGCGGATCCGAAGCTGAGGTGGCCATCGGTCAGCGCGACCAGGTCGTCGCTGGAGGCCGTCAGCTTGATCTTCGCCTTCGGATCGTGGCCCTCGGTGATGTCGTGCAGCTCGCCGCCGACCAGGTGGGCGCGGAAGCCGCTGTCGAGATCGGTGAGGTAGCACGAGAGCGACCGGTCGAGCCGCGGTGCCTTGTCCCCGCCGCCCATCTTGGCTGCGAGAGCCT
>JAVHVB010000281.1:0-3652 GCA_032160775.1 Pseudonocardiales bacterium
TGGTGCCGTGGGCCTTCGAGACGGCGGACTTCGCACGGCTGGAACTGGGCGCGAAGGAGGGCAACGCCGCCTCGCTGCGGGCGGCGGCGCGGGCCGGGTTCGAGCCGGACGGCGTGCGCGAGCGACGCCTGCGCAACCCGGACGGCACCTTCGCAGACGAGACCCGCTACGTGCTCGTCAACCCGAAATATCGATGACCCACCCCGAGTGGTGCGCCCCTAGGTACGCATACACGTCACCCAGGGCGGACAGCTTCGGAGGAGGCGAGGGGTCGGGCTACGACGTGAGCCGGATCAACCCGTAGTCGTAGGCGTGCCGCCGGTAGACGACACAGGGTCGGCCGGTGTCGGCGTCACTGAACAGGTAGAAGTCGTGGCCGACCAGTTCCATCTCGAACAGCGCCTGGTCGACCGACATCGGCTTGGCCGGGTGCTCCTTGACGCGCACGACCTGGCCCGGACCGTCCGGGGCCGGCTGGTCGTCGTCGTCGACCGCGGGTTCGGCCGCGACCGGCGGAGCCGCGGTGACCTCGGCGAGGGAGGGCGGCGTGCGCTTGCCGTAGTGCACGCGACGCCGGTCGGCGGCCTGCCGGAACCGCCGCTCCAGCCGGTCGGCGGCGATATCGAGCGCCTTGTAGAAGTCGTCCGCGCACGCCTCGCTGCGCACGACAGGGCCCCGGGTGCGGCAGGTGATCTCGATGTGCTGACAGCTGCCGTTCTGTCGTGGGTTCTTCTCGTGATGAAGTTCGACATCCGTCCGGATGATCTTGTGGTCGTAACGCTCGAGTTTCGCCAGTTTCTCGGCGACGTGTTGCCGGTAATGATCCGGAACTACGACGTTGCGACCGTGGACGACGATCTCCATGTTGCCCACGACAGTTTCCATGCGACCTCCACCATGCTCGGACCGGCCGATCCGTGCACGGAGGCGTTTCGACGACCGTGCGGGACCGAGGACTCGCTTTCGGTAGGTCGTTCTCACGCTAGACCGGTTGCCTGTGCTCTGCCAATGGCTCCGACGCGCCCGGTGCGCGGCGCGCCGTCGCGGCCACGACGGCCGCGCCGGCCACCGGCCAGCCCGCAGCGGCGAGCGCCGCCACGCACGCGCGCAGGGTCGCACCCGTCGTCACGATGTCGTCCACGACCAGCGCGGCCAGCCCGTCAGGGCCGGGCCGGGCTGCGATTGCGCCGGCCAGGTTCTGCTCCCGTTCGGCGATGCCGAGCCCCGCCGAGTCGCGGATTCGGCGGGTGGGCGTCAGCACTCCGGCAGCAGTCCGCAGCCCAGTCAGCCGGCCCGCCCGCCGAGCCAGCCGCGCTACATGGTCGCCGCCCCGTGCCGCCGCCACCGACCGGGCCGAGGGCACCGGGACGAGCACGACGCGCCCCTGCGCGGGGTCGTTGTCGAGTCGACTCGCGGCGACCGACCGGGCGAGCAGCTGCGCCAGCGGCTGCGCGAGGTCGCGGCGGCCGCGTTCCTTGTAGGCGAGCAGCGCCGCACGCACCACGCCGTCGTAGGGGGCGGCCGACCAG
The DNA here is from genome assembly GCA_032160775.1 of Pseudonocardiales bacterium. GTDB lineage: Bacteria > Actinomycetota > Actinomycetes > Mycobacteriales > Jatrophihabitantaceae > Jatrophihabitans. The sequence goes on from JAVHVB010000281.1 coordinate 1,530, forward strand.
GTGCCGTCCGGGCCGCACCGCGCAGCACCGGTCGGCACGCAGTTGGCGCAGAGGACGCGGTGCGGGTCGCCGCAGCCCAGGCACCGGCGCGGCAGGACCAGGTCGGCGAGATCGGCGAGCACGGCCATCCCCACACGGTGCCGGGCCGCGCCGGTGCGCGCCGGCTCGCGACGCGCGCTTGTGGACGGCGCGACCGATCTACTCCAGGTAGACCGGCTGGGTGCCGACGGTCTGCCCGGTGGTGCCCGGGCTGACCCAGGACGTGCCGTTGAGCTCCCAGACGTAGCCGGTGACGGTGGACACCCAGACGTTGGCCGACGTGGCAGCGGTGATGCTGTCCGGCGGGTCCGGCAGGTTGCCCAGGGTCGAGTTCGTCCAGTCGGTGCCGTCGACGCCGGTCTCGAAGGTGCGTGAGTCCTGCGAACTCGCGAGGTAGCCGATGGCGAACAGTTTGAAAGCGTCGAGCCAGGCGACGTCGGTGACGACGACCCCGACCGGGCTGACCGGCTGCAGCCCGTCCACGCGCACCGGTCCGGCGCCGCGCACGACGGTGCCGATGTAGAGCTGCGTCGCGCCGCTCGCTCCGGTGATCACGATGGCGATGCGGGAGCCTTCGGGGCTGAACCGCAGCGCGACGATCTGGCCGCCGCCGGACAGGATCTGTACGGGATACTCCCGCGGTTTGCTGCCGTCGAGGGTCACTCGATAGAGCTTCGACCCGCCGCCGATCCAGACCTCCGGGCGGCCGGGGGCGAACGCCGGCCGGGACAGCGCGCCGCGGATCTGCGTCGGCCGCAACCCGTCGCGGACGGTCCCGACTTGCAGCTGCGTGCTGTCACCGGTGCCGGTGATCCCGGCGGCGTAGTCGGTGCCGCCCGGCAGCGGCCGGCCGATCGCGACCGAGCCGAGGAAATAGGTGCCGTCGCCGAGCGGCCCGTCGAGAGGTACTCCCGAATCGTCGCGCACCCGGCCGCCGCTCAGGTAGTACACCTCGGACGCCGGCGTCGCCGGGCCGATCGACGCGGCGAAGTCGCTCGCGTCGAACACCGTGCCGGCCACCCGCGGGATCTGGACCGGAACCTGCCCGTCGGTGATCGACATCTCCCGCCCGGACAGGGCGTCGACGAGCGTCAGGCTCACCTGTGCGGCGAGGCGGTCGCGCACCCCGGCATCGAGCTGGCTGCTACCCGGGACCTCGATCAGGGTCGCGGTGCCGCCGAGTTGCACGGTGATGCGCCCCGGATCGACGTGCGCCGGCATCGTGTCCGGGCTGACGGCGCTCGCGATGCTCTGCCGCGGGCCCTCCACCAGTTGGGTCAGCAACCACTCCGACCACGGCACCCGGTCGACCAGCGCGCTCCAGCGCAGGTCGGGGACGAGTGACTCCTCGGACAGGCTGTAGAAGTACAGGACCTGCTGCCGGTAGGTGTCGCGGAACTGGTCCTCGCTGAGCAGCAGTCCCGGCGGCAGCCGGTCGATCCGCCACTGGTTGTTGTCCAGCTGGACAACGTGGAACACGAACGGCTGCCGCTCCCCGCCCTGCCCGTCACCTTGCAGTGACGGGGTGTAGATGCCGTTCGCGGTGAGCGTGCCGAGCACCCGGCCGAGGACGGTCACCGTTTGCTTGTCGGTGTCGAAGGTGCCGATCGTGGGCTCGTTGGCGACGATCGTCGCCGTGTCGTCCGACCACCGGTTGTTCGCCGCCGAGGTGAGGTAGGCGCGCGCGATGGCGTGCGAGGAGTTCGTCGTGGCGTTCTGGCCGAGGAACGATTCGACGATCTGCCGGGCATCGCCGTCGACGAGGTGCGGCGGTTTGGTGACCTGCGCCGATGCACCTGCGGTGTCGAGAGCCTCGACGGTCTCCGGCGCCGAGGACGACGGCACCCCGCTGCACGCCGCGAGCGTGGCGCTCAGCGCGATCAGCACAGCGACGCCGATGCGTTTCATCGGCCTGCCCCCGCTGGCGCTCGGTTCAGCCACCGAAGGACTTCTGCGCCCATGGTTCGCTCGCAAGCGTCGCTCACTCCTCGTCCTCGTCCACGTCGTCGGGCACGAGCGGGAGCGGCGAATGCAGCAGCGTGTGCCCGGCGTGCCGGGGCAGGGTGAGCCGGAACTGGGCGCCG
>JAVHVB010000282.1:0-11290 GCA_032160775.1 Pseudonocardiales bacterium
CGTGCCGCATCGCCGACACGGCCGCGACGATGTTCGCCTCGGGCAGCCCGGACAGTTCGATCTGCCCGCCGGGTTCGACGGTGACCGCGCTGCGCCGCAGCTGCGCGGCGCCGTGCTCGACGGCCGCGCGGACCCGCGGCCACGCCACCCGCTCGGCAACCGCAGCCAGGTCGACGAGATGGGTCTCGACCTCCAGCCCGACGGCGCCGACGGGCGCGTCGACGAAGGCGGAGTCGGCGATGAACTGCGCGGCGACCTCGAGCGTCAACGGCTCCGCGCACAGAGCTGAACTCGGATGTGCCGTGGTCATGATGACCCCCTCCAGGTCCGGGCCGGCGAGGGGAGAACCTCGCCGCGGGTCGGTGCGGGGGCGACCATGACAACCAGCCGTCCTCTTCGTCCATCCTTGTCACGCCTTCGCGCCGATGGCAACCGACTACCAGCCTGCAGACCGGGTCTGACATCGACTGTTAAGACTTGACGGATCGCACCGTAAGTCATAACTTACCGTTCGTGACAACTAACCGATCTGGCCGGGGCTCGTCGCCGGGGTTCGAGGCGCTCGGCGACGCCACCCGGCTGGCGATCGTCGAGCTGCTGGCTGCCCGGCCGCGCACGGTGGGCGAGGTGGCCGCCGAGCTGCCGGTGAGCCGCCCGGCCGTGTCCCAGCACCTCAAGGTGCTCAAGGAGGCGGGCCTGGTGAGCGAGCGACCCGCCGGTACCCGGCGCATCTACCGGCTGAACCCGGCCGGCGTGCAGGCGATGCGTGACCAGCTAGACACGTTCTGGAGCCGCGCCCTCGCCGCATACGAGGACGTCGTAGACAACGAAGGAGACACAACGCCATGAGCATTTCCGCCGCGCCGGTCGTCCGGCATTCCGTCGTCGTGAACGCAGCGATCGAGACCGCGTTCGAACGGTTCACCCTCGGCTTCGGCGACTTCAAACCCCCGGAGCACAACCTGCTCCAAGCGCCGCTGGCTGAGACGGTCTTCGAGCCGCGGGTCGGCGGGCACATCTACGACCGCGCCGTCGACGGCAGCGTGTGCAGGTGGGCGCGGGTGCTGGCCTACGAGCCGCCGAACCGCGTCGTGTTCACCTGGGACATCGGCCCGACCTGGCAGCTCGAGCAGAACCCGGACAACGCCAGCGAGGTCGAGGTGCGATTCACCGCCGAGGACTCCGGCCGCACCCGGCTGGAACTCGAGCACCGCAACATCGAGCGGCACGGCCCGGGTTGGGAAGGCATCAGCGAGGGCGTCGACGGGGCGGACGGCTGGCCGCTGTACCTCGAGCGCTTCGCGGCGCTGCTCGGCTAGGCGCTGTTCGGCTAGGCGCTGATCGTGACCGGGTGTTTCACGACCGCGCCGAACAAATAGCCGCCGGTGTTGTAGGGCACGGTGTCCGGTTGGCTGCGGCCGGCCGTATCGGTCGCCCGGGCGAGCAGCCAGGTCGGACCCGTTGCCGCCGGCCGCCACGGCAGCGACCAGCGAGTCCAGGCGCGGGCCGGGTTCGGCCCCTCGAGCCGGGCACGCTGCCAGCTCTGCCCGCCATCGGTGCTGACATCGACCCGGGCGATCGCGCCCAGCCCGGACCACGACCGGCCGCGCAGCCGGACCTGTCGGCCGGCGGGCAGGGTCGCGTCCCACGGCAGCTCGAAGGCGCTCTTGACCACCTGCGCGGTGAGCGGCGGGCCATCAGGCGGATAGTCCGGCCCGATCAGTCGGTACTGGGTCGTGTTCCACGTCGAGTACAGCGGCTCGTTCGCGACCTCGAGCTGGCCGATCCATTTGATGTTCGCTACGCCGACCCAGCCGGGAACGATGACGCGCACGGGCGCGCCGTGGTCGGGTGGCAGCCAACGGCCGTTCATGCCGTAGACGAGCAGTACATCGTCGAGCGCCTTGCTGATCGGCAGCGGCCGGCGCACGTGGCCACTGTCGGCACCGTTGACGGTGACCGTGTTGTCGAGTCCCGCGGGCATGACGTCGACCGCATCTGTGGTGAGGCCGGCCCATTCGAGAACTGCCGACAGCGGAACGCCGGTCCACTCGGCGACGCCGACCGCGCCGAGCTTCCACTGCGTCCCGGACACCGGCGTGCCCTGTTGCGAACCGAAGAAGCTGCGCCCGTTCCCGGCGCACTCGATCGCGCTGACGATCGTGCGCGGCCGGAAGCGCAACAGTTGGGCGAAGCTCAGCGTCCGCGGCCGGTCCGCGGTCGGCGCGCCGCGGAGGCCGGAACCGAAGATCTGCAGCTGCCAGTCCCGGCGGTTGATGGCGGGCGTGGCCGTGTGATCGCGGACGAAGAACCGCTCGGCCGGCGTGAGGTAGCCGAAATCGACGGCGTCCCAACGCATCTCCGCGTTCGTGCCGTAGTTGACGAACCATTCCGGGGGCAGCGGTTTGACGATCGGCCCGATCGCTGCCGGCCCGATCGCTGCCGGCGCGGCCAGCCGGGTCGGCCGGGCGGCCGCGGGCGGAACCAGTGCCGCCGACACCAGGGCGGGCACGGCGGCCGCCGACCACTTCAGCACCTCGCGCCGCGAGCGGCCCTGTCGATGAGTCGAACGCTCGGCGAACTCGGCGGCGCGGGTCAGCAGGTAGGTCTGCTCGTCCGAGGGGTCGTCATGACGCATCGCTGATTCCCTTTCCTATAATGTCTATGGACAAGATAGATCATCTGCCCGCCTGACGGCAGGGCACATGAGGGGCGAGGAGTCGTGGCTACCATCGCACCGGTGATCGAGCTGTTGCGCGGCCTTGACGGACCGGACCCGACGACGGTGATCGCTGCGCCCGGCGTCGGCGAAGGGTTCTGGGCCGGTGGCCCGAGCGTGCTCTACGACGACGGGGTGACCTGGCTCGCCTACCGGCTGCGCCGTCCGGTCGACCAGGGCCGCGGATATGCGAACGTCGTCGCGCGGTCCGTCGACGGAATCAACTTCGACACCGTGGCCACAGTCACCAGCGCGCAGTTCGCGTGCGCCTCACTGGAGCGACCGGCCCTTGTCCGGACGATGGACGGGCGGTGGCGGCTCTATGTCAGCTGCTCGACGGCGAACTCCAAGCACTGGTGGGTCGAGGCGCTCGACGCGGACACTCCGGACCAACTCGCGAACGGCACCCGCACCGTGGTGCTGCCCGGCAGCGACCGGGTCGCGTGGAAGGACGTCGTCGTCAAGGCGGGACCGGACGGCTGGCAGATGTGGGCCTGCCGACACCCCCTGGACGGCGGCGACGATCAGGCCGACCGGATGACCAGCTGGTACGCGACCAGTCCCGACGGGCTCGCCTGGACGATGGTCGCCGAGGCACTGCGCCCGGTACCCGGTTCGTGGGACGCGCGCGGCGCCCGGATCGCCGAGGTCGTCGTGGCGGACGGGCGCTGGTGGGCGTTGTACGACGGGCGGCGCAGCGCTGAGGAGAACTGGCGTGAGCGCTCCGGCCTCGCGGTCGGCGACGGCCCGGACGGGTTCACCGCGATCGACGGTCCGGTGCCGCACGAGGTCGGTCGCGCCATCCGGTACGCCACCGTGGCCGCCGACGCCGGCGGTTGGCGGATGTACTTCGAGGCGACCGCGGCAGACGGGTCTCACGACCTACGGACGGTGTACGTGCCGTTGCCCTCGAGCTCGAGCCAGTCGGAGTAGTTCGAACCGAGCAGGTCGCACAACAGGGCGTTGTCGTCGGCGAACTGTGGCACTAGCGCGGCGCGCTCGAGCGCCCGCAACGGCGGCCGGGGCGCCCGCCCGCGCTGCATCGACGCCAGCAGCGGGCGCTGCGCGGTGCGCCACAGCTTCGGCTGGACGAGCGATCCGGCTGCGGCGCCGGTGCGCACTGCGCGCCGGAGCACGCTGTTCACCGTGGTGTCCGGCGCCCACCTGCCGACGTTCGCGTCCGGCGGTTCGGGCAGCACACCGGTCGCCACGCCGAGGAAGGCACACAGCTCGTCGACCGTCTGCCGGGGCTCGTCGACGAGCTCGCGGTAGCGGATCACCCGCACCTGAGCGGGATCGAAGTAGCGGAACAGGCTGTTGAACTGCTCGCCGTAGCGGCCGAGTTCGAGGTAGCGCCAGAACGGCGCCCAGCCCCGCGCAATCCGGTGCGCCTCGGCGCGGCAAGCCCGCAGGAAGTCGCGCTCCGGCTCCAACCCGTCTGCGCGCAGGTGCGTCCAGTTGGAGAACGCCCGGTCGATCGGGTCGCGGATGATCGCGATCAGCTTCGCGTCCGGGGCGGCGCGCGCGATCCGCGCGTGACTCTGCTTGTCCCAGAGGTAGAACGGCGTGCTCTCGAACCGCAGCGCACCGGCTGGCGCGCCGGCGAACAGCTTCCGGTACCGCTCCGGTTGCCAGACCCATTCCCGCACGCTGTGTGCGTCGCCCGGGCCCCGGTGGCCGGACCGGTCCGGACGGCCGTCGGTGAGGAAGAACTTCGGCTCCTTCACCGGCGAGGCGTACAGCTGCGGGTGCCCGGCGAGCGCGTCGTGCAGCGCGGTTGTGCCGGTCTTCGGGGCCCCGATGATGAAGAAGTCTGGCGCGAAGCCGTTTCCCATGTCTATATTATTGATCGACATAGCAGGAAAACACTTTCTATCCGACGCTGGGAGGCGAAGATGCTGACTCTGATGTTGACGGTCGTCCTTCTGTACTGCGTTGCAGTGGTGCTGTTGCTGGCTGTCGATCGCTGATCGAACTCACCGGTAGTCCTGCCGTCCGCCACGCGCGAAAGCCGCCGGCGAGGTCGGTCGCCGCGGACACGCCGAGATCCTGTAGCGCTGCCGCAGCGAGGCTCGACGCGTATCCCTCGTTGCACATGACGACGACCTGCAGGTCGTACGCCGCGACCGGCAGCCGTGCGTCGTCGGCCGGGTCGAGCCGCCATTCGAGGTCGTTGCGCTCGATGATCAGCGCACCCGGGATCGTCCCCTCGGCGTCCCGGTAGACCTCCGGCCGGATGTCGACGAGCACGGCCCCCGCGCGCACCGCCTCGTACGCCGCGCGCGGTTCGAGCCGGGTCAACCTGCTCCGCGCGGCGGCCAGCATGTCCGCCACCCCGCCGCGGGTCGTCCCGACTGTCACGCCGACTCCAGTTCCGGCTCGGTCGAGCGCACCGACCGGCGCAGCCGCAACTGCCCGTCGCGACGGCATTCGTAGTAGTTCATCGTCTGCAGGCGGGGCGAGTACGCGTGAATGCTGACCGCCGGTTCGCGGCCGGACCCGTGGACGTCATGGACGACGCCGGGAGCCAGCGCCGTGACCGAACCCGGCGACCGGCGAACGGCGCGCAACCGGCCCTGCGCGTCCTGGCGCAATTCGGTGAGCCGGCCGCGGACGACGGTGAACGCGGCGGCCGAGTCGCCGTGGTCGTGCAGATCGGTGCTGTGCCCGGGCAGCCAGGTGAGCAGCCAGAGGTCGACGCCCGGACCGCTGGGCAACCGCGTCCACCAGCGCTCGGCGCCGCTGGGCAGTTCGACCCTCGGTAACCACAACCGCTCGTCGGCCGCGACGGAGCGCACCAGCGCGCTGAGATCGGTGACCGGGACGCGGGCCCCCGGGGCGCGGGAGTGCTTGCGGAACATCGGCAAACCTTTCTCTACTAATTACGGAGAGATAGTAGCTCCCTTGTGTCAACTGTCGATGCGAGTCGATCTTCGAAACCGCCCGCCGGGCCGGCGTCGGCTATGTCACACGACGTCGGGTTGGCCGAGATACGACAAATCCCGACGTATCGGACTGGACTCCCAGGCGCGCCGCGCCGCGGCGTTTTGACAACGTCCGAGCGCGCTATACATTTCCCTCTGCGCCTATAGACAAACATGGTTCGGTGATCGCGGCAGTGAAGGGTGGTGGGTGCGTCGTGACTCTCGTCCAGCTGCCCACCGCCGACACCCGCGAGCTCGAACCGGTGGGCGAGCCGCCGCCGCAGCCTCGGCGCATCACCGCGCGCCGCTCGCTCGGCGACCGGGTGTTCGCGGCCACCGCGCGCACCACTGGCAGCGTGGTCCTGCTCATCGTGCTGGCGATCGGGCTGTTCCTCGGCTGGCAGGTCGCGCCGACCGTCAGCCACTACGGGTGGGGCTTCTTCACCCGGCAGGAGTGGCAACCCAACCGCGACGTGCTCGGGATCGCCGCCGCCATCGTCGGGACGGTGGAGATCGCCGCCATCGCCTTGATCATCGCGTTCCCGCTCGCGCTGCTCAGCGCCCTGTTCGTCAGCGACTGGGCTCCGCCGCGGCTGCGCCCTTTCCTCATCCGCGTCGTCGACCTGATGGCGGCGGTGCCGAGCATCGTCTTCGGCCTGTGGGGGCTGATGCTCATCGAGCCGCACGCCGCCCATGTAGCGCACTGGTTCAGCAAGTACTTCGGCTGGATCCCGTTCTTCAAGGTGCACACCGACGTCGACTACCCGGTGTGGAACCAGCTTCCGGGGTACGCGTCGTACTCGGGTTCGGCCTTCATCGCCGCCATCGCGGTGTCGATGATGGTTTTTCCGATGGCCACCTCGGTCATGCGCGAGGTGTTCAGCCAGGCGCCGCAAGGTGAGAAGGAAGCCGCTATCGCGCTCGGTTCCACCCACTGGGCGATGGTCCGCACGGTCGTCATCCCGTTCGGCCGGAGCGGCATCATCGGCGGCACGATGCTTGCCCTGGGCAGAGCTCTCGGCGAGACGATCTCGGTGGTGCTGATCATCTCGCAGGCCTACCAGGTGAAGCTGAACGTCCTCGAGTCCGGCACGCAGAGCATCTCCGCGCTCATTGCGACGTCGGCCAAGGAGGCAACCCCCAGCCAGCGTTCGGCACTGCTGGCCGCCGGATTCCTGCTGTTCGTCATGACCCTGTTCGTGAACACGATCGCCGGCAACATCGTGTCGCGCGGCCGGACCGGCGCCGGGACCGAGATATGACCGCTCTGCCACCGCAGGCCTCGACGATTCCAGCCATCGGAGCTGCGCTGCACGGTTCTGCCGCAGGCACTCGCCGCCGGACGAGCGCCCGGACCGGCGATGACCTGCGGGTGCTCATCGGCAGCGGGATCGCGTCGCTCGCCACGACCTGGCTGTTCTACGAGCAGGTACTGCCGCTGTCCGGCAAGGTCGGCTTCGTCATCGCCTGGTACGTGACGTTCCTCGCCTACTACGCAGGGACGACGGCACTGGTCGCACCACGGCACGTCGTGACCGACCGGGTGATGACCGCGGTGGTGATCGGCGCGCCCTGCCTGGTCGCGGTCGCCCTCGTGAGCATGGTGCTGTTCACCGTGCTCAAGGGGTGGACCGCGCTCGTCCACCTCAACTTCTACACCAGCGACGCGACGGGCGTCGGCCCGCTCGATCCGCTCGACAAGGGCGGCATCTCGCACGCCATCGTCGGCACCCTGATCGAGATCGGTCTCGCGGTCGCGATTGCGCTGCCGCTCGGACTGGCGACCGCGGTGTACCTGTCCGAGGTCGGGGGGCGGCTGTCCCGGCTCGTCCGCACCGTCATCGAGGCGATGACGGCGCTGCCGTCCATCGTCGCCGGCCTGTTCGTCTACGCGGTGTTCCGCACCGAACTGCACATGCCGGCCAGCGGCCTTGCTGCGGCCCTCGCGCTGAGCATCATGGGCCTGCCGATCATGACCCGCGCCGCAGACGTCGTGCTGCGCGTCGTTCCCGGCGGTCTCCGGGAGGCCTCGTACGCGCTGGGTGCCGGTCACTGGCAGACGGTCTGGAAGGTCGTGCTCCCGACGGCGCGGCCGGGACTCGCAACGGCGCTCATCCTCGGCATCGCGCGAATGGTCGGTGAGACGTCCCCGCTGCTCTTGACCACCGGTGCGTCCAGCTTCTTCACGGTCAACCCGTTGCACGACCCGATGAACTCGCTGCCGCTCTACACGTTCACGGCAGTCACCTCCGGCGAGCCGCGCTTCGTCGAACGCGGGTACGCCGCGGCGACCGTGCTGCTGTTGCTCGTCCTGATCCTGTTCCTTATCGCGCGGCTCGTCGCGCGCCGCCGGGAGATCTGACATGAATCGCCTGACCAGGCCGGCCGCACTGATTGCCGGCGTCCTCCTCGCCGCCCTCGCGGGGCCGGCCCCGGCCGCATCGGCGGCCGGTAGCCACGCGCTGATCCAGGGCTCCGGTTCGAGCTGGGCGGCGAATGCGGTCAACCAGTGGGTGGCCGACGTCGCGAGCCAGGGCATGCAGGTCGTCTTCACCGCGAACGGCTCGGCGCAGGGGCGCAAGGACTACGCGAACCGGTCCACCGACTTCGGCGTCTCCGACGTCGGCTTCCTCGGCAAGGATCCGACGACGGGGCAGGCCGACACCTCGCTCGGCCGGTCGTTCGCGTATCTGCCGATCGCGGCCGGCGGCACCGCGCTGCCGTACCACATCGACGTCGGCACGACCCGGGTGCGCAACCTGCGGCTGTCCGGCGAGACGCTGGCGAAGATCTTCACCGGACAGATCACGAACTGGAACGACGCCGCGGTGACGCGGGACAACAACGGTCACGCGCTGCCCAGCCTGCCGATCATTCCCGTCGTCCACGCAGAGGGCGCCGGCGTGACCATGCAGTTCACCCGCTACCTGGCCAAGCAGTACCCGTCGATCTGGGCACCGTGCAACGGCGGCCAGGCGGTCGAGACCGAGTACTTCCCGGTCAACTGCGGGCACCCGACCGGCAACATGCGCGCGCAGGCCGGCTCGGACGGCGTCATGAACTTCATCAAGAGCTCCGGCGCGAACGGCAGCATCGGCCTCGAGGAGTACTCCTACCCGCTGCTGGCCAATTTCCCCTCCGTGAAGGTGCTCAACAAGGCCGGGTACTTCACCCTGCCGACCCAGTACAACGTCGCGGTCGCCCTCACCAAGGCCGTGATCAACGAGGACGCGAGCTCGCCGGACTACCTGCTGCAGAACCTGGACAACGTCTACACGAACTCGGACCGGCGCACCTACCCGTTGTCGTCCTACGTCTACGCGATCATCCCGACGGCGTCGGACGACAACCGGATGACCACCGCCAAGCGGCAGACGATCGCCGACTTCCTCTACTACTCCATCTGCCAGGGCCAGCAGGAGATCGGCCCGATCGGCTATTCGTCGCTGCCGATCAACCTCGTGCAGGCCGGCTTCGAGCAGATCGGCAAGCTCAAGACGGCCGACGCCGGCGTGGATCTGGCCGAGCGCAACGTAAGTACCTGCCACAACCCGACCTTCATCGCCGGCAAGCCGCAGGTGAACCACCTCGCGGTGATCGCGCCCCAGCCCCCGTCCTGCGACAAGGTCGGCGCTGGTCCGTGTGACGCGAGCCAGGGCACCTACAACGAGAACCCCGGCGGCGGCAACTCCGGTTCCGGTAGCGGGACCGGGTCCGGCAGCGGCAGCGGCAGCGGCAACGGCACCGGGTCCGGCTCGGGCAGCGGCGACGGGTCCGGTTCCGGCAGCGGCTCGGGCGCCGGCACGGGGGCCGGTAGCGGCGCGGGCGGCCTCGGTACCGGTCTGGGCGGCGCCGGGGCGGGACTCGGCGGCGTCGGCAGCGCGGGCACCGGCGCGGACGCCGGCTCCGGCGCCGGGGGCGGCCAGGTGCTCGTCGTGCCGACCACCTTGGCGGCCGACAGTGAGAACGGCTCGTCCGGGGTGCTCGCGGCGCTGGCGGGCGGCATCTTCCTGGCTGTGCTCGGCGTTCCGGTGTTCCTCGCGCGGCGGCGTCCGCGAGAGTCCGGGCAGCCGTCATGAGAACGAGCCGGTTGGTCCTCGTCGCCGCGCTGGCGGTGTCGGGTTTCGTCCTGCACGGGGTCGGCCCGGCGATCGCGCAGTCCGCCGGTTCCGGCTGGTCGGGCAGTGTGGACGCCACCCGCAGCTACCTCTCGGCCGACGGCAAGTCGCACGTCGTCGACCACCGGCACATCACCTTGCAGGTGTCGGCGACGACCAACCTGCGTGGCCGCCAGGAGATCAACGTCTCGTGGGCGGGCGCGCACCCGACCGGCGGCACCGTCGCGGACGTCAACTCTGGAGACGGCGCGAACGAGGAGTACCCGTTCGTCCTGCTCGAGTGCCGCGGCACCGATGCGGCGGCGGGCCGGAATCGGATCCGCCCGGAGACCTGCTGGACGCAGACCTGGGCCGAGCGGTTCCAGAAGGACAACACGACGGGTTACCCGGCCTGGCGCTCGGACAGTTACGCGACCACCGCCGAGCGAGGGGCGCTCGTCGAGGCGCCCGATCCGCGACCAGCCGGGTGCTTCCGCCCGGCGCTGGCCGAGCGGTGGGTGCCGTTCGTGGCCCAGGGCGGCGTGACCTACGCCGGCGGCAGCGTCGGTTGCGCCGGAATGGCACCCGAGTCGGCAAACGTCGGCGGCGGTGGCATGCCGAGCAACGCGACCTACGGGGTGACCGGCGCGGACGGCAAGGGCAGCGCGCAGTTCGACGTGTGGACGCGCGACGAGAACGCGTCGCTGGGCTGCTCGGACACGGTGCCGTGCGCGCTGGTCGCGGTGCCGGTCATGGGCATCAGCTGCGACGCGTTCGGCACCGAGCTGCCGGCCGGTCAGCAGCCGCCGGCGAACGTGGCAGACACCGCCGACGCGACGTGCCGGGCCAATGGGACCTATCAGCCGGGCGAGGCGAACGATCCGGGCAAGGCGGCCGACCGCGCCGTGACCGGGGCGCTGTGGTGGAGTGAGTCCAACTGGCGAAACCGGATCACCGTGCCACTCACCTTCGCCGCGACCGCGAGCGTGTGCTCAGTGGTGGGCGGCGAGCGGCCGGTGACGATCTACGGCTCGGTGCTGATGAACGAGCTGAGCGCCCAGTGGGAACCGAAGTTCTGCACCGACAGCGCGCTGCACCCGTTCGTGCACGTGCAGACCTCGGACGAGGCGGCGCGCAACCTGCTCGGGTCCGGAAACATCGACGCGGCCTTCACCAGTCGGCCGCCGGCCGGCGGGTTCGCCAGGCCGGTCGTGCAGGCGCCGGTGGCGCTGACGGGATTCGCGGTGTCCTACGCGGTCGACGACGCGCAGGGCAACGCCTATCACTCGCTGCGGCTGAACGCGCGGCTGCTCGCGAAGCTGCTCACCCAGTCCTACCCGGCGAACACCCTGGTGCGGGACAACTACCCCGCGCTCGCGCGCAACCCGATGAACCTGACCGTCGATCCGGAGTTCGTCGCGCTGAACCCCGGACTGCCGCACTACACCGCGGTGGAAGCGGCCGCGACGATCATGATGCTGTCGACCGACGCGGACCTGGCCTGGTCGCTGACGAGCTACCTCGACGCCGACCCGGAGGCGCGCGCCTGG
>JAVHVB010000283.1:0-11725 GCA_032160775.1 Pseudonocardiales bacterium
TGCCGCAGCAGGAACCCGTCGACCGCGGCCCACCGGTGCTCGCCGACCCACACGCCGAGCCGGGACCGGCGCAGGCTCGGTCCGAACTTCTTGCCGAACTCGTAGCCGACCGAGTCGCCGACGATCGCGCAGGCCACCGCGATGACGATCATCAGCCAGAGGTTCAGCGTCCCGTTCTCGCAGAACACGCCGGCCACCAGCAGGGCCGTCTCACCGGGCAGCACCATCCCGACGAGGATCGCGGCCTCGGCGAAGCACAGGCCGCCGGCGATCAGATAGAGCCACGCGCCGACTGCGTCGCCGATCCGCTCGACGAGATGCTCGAACATGTCGAGCATGCTCCCATGCCAGGCCAGGGGCGTGCCCGTGTCCGAGCGCGCCCGTAGGGTGCGGCCGTGACCCGGAGGCCGAGGCTGACGCCCGCGCAGGCCCGGCGGATCGCGTTGGCTGCCCAGGGATTCGCCGATCCGCGACCTGTCGGAAAGGTCACCGCGCGCCACCTGCGACGGGTGCTGGATCGCATCGGGATGCTGCAGATCGACTCGGTGAACGTCTTCTCGCGCGCGCACTACCTGCCGCTGTTCGCCCGGCTCGGTCCCTATCCACGGGACACGCTCGACCGGATGACGGGCTACGTGGCCAGACCGACCGGCACCGAGCTGTTCGAGTACTGGGCCCATGCCGCGTCGCTGCTGCCGATCGGCGTACAGCCGCTGCTGCGCTGGCGGATGCAGCGCGCGCACTCCGAGCCGTGGCCGGCCATCCGGCGCATCGCGAAGGACAACCCCGGGCTGCTCGAGGACGTCCTGCAGCTCATCGCCGAGCAGGGGCCGATCACTGCCGGCGACACCGGCATCCCACGTCCGGCGCCGCGACCGGGTCACATGTGGAACTGGCACGACGGCAAGGTCGCGCTCGAGTTCCTGTTCTTCGAGGGGCGGGTCACCACGGCGAAGCGGGTCAACTTCGAGCGCTACTACGACCTTCCCGAGCGGGTGCTGCCGGCCGAAGTGCTCGCCGCGCCGACCCCGACCGAGGCGGCCGCGAAGCTCGAGCTGACCCGTATCGCGGCGCGCGCGCTGGGTGTGGCCACCGAGCCGGACCTGCGTGACTACTTCCGCATCTCGCACGCCTCGTCCAAGGTGGCGGTGGCCGAACTCGTGGCGTCCGGCGAGCTGCTCCCGGTCGAAGTGGCGGGCTGGTCTGCCCCCGCCTACCTGTGGCACGAGGCGCGCCGTCCGCGCGGTGTGCCCGCGCGCGGACTGCTCGCGCCGTTCGACTCACTGGTCTGGTTCCGCGAGCGCACCGAGCGGCTATTCGGCTTCCACTACCGGATCGAGATCTACACACCGGAGCGCGACCGGAAGTACGGCTATTACGTCCTGCCGTTCCTGCTCGGCGACGCGCTCGTCGGCCGGATCGACCTGAAGTCCGACCGCCAGGCCGGGGTGCTGCGGGTGCAGAGCGCGTGGATCGAGCTCGGTCACGACCCGCGTTACGTCGCGACGCAACTCGCCGAGGAGCTCGCCCTGACCGCCGCGTGGCAGGGCCTCGACCGGATCGAAGTGATGCCACGCGGCGACCTCGCCAGGGAGCTGGCCGCCGCACTGTGAGCGAGGTCGTCAGGCGGCGCGGAAGACCCGGATGTCACCCGAGCCGGTGCGCGCCCGCACGGTGATCTTGGACGTGGGCTCGCGCGGTGCGTCCTCGATGGGCAGATCCGACTGGACCTTGCCTGAGCCCGTGTGCACGTCGAGCCGGGCGCTCACCCCGGCCGGCAGGCCGATCTCCAGCCCGCCGGAGCCGCTGACGACGTCGACGTCGCCGTGCACGGCGTCCAGCCGCGCGTTGCCCGAGCCGCACTTCGAGCGCACCGCGCCGTGCACCCGGCGCACTTGCAGGTTGCCGCTGCCGCAGCCGGAGTTCAGGTTGCCGTGCACCTCGCCGAGTTGCGCGTCGCCGGATCCCGACCGCAGCTGCACCGAGCCCTTGACCTCGACAGCCTTGGCGTTGCCGCTGCCGAACCGCAGACGCAGGTCACCGTCGACCTCGCGCACCGCGGCCTCGCTGGAGCCGAAGGCGAGATCGGCGTCGCCCACGCGACCGGGGATCCGGATCGGTGCGGTGAACGTGGCGATCGTGACGTCACTGCCGTTGGGGACGACCACACGCACGTCGAGCCCGCGCCCGGCGCGCTTGCCGCCGAACAGCGAGAGATCGAAGATGCCGCCCTGCCGCGGGGCGACGATCGCAAGCGCGGATCCGCGCATCTCGACGGCGGTCTCGGCGAGCAGTTCGGCGCCGTGCTTGTCGGTCTCGATGTGCACGGTCGCCTCGGTGAGATCGTCCGCGGTCTCGACGGTCACCGCGCCGTGCGCGATCCGCACCTGCAGGGCGATCGGCCCGTTGATCGGAAAGGACTTGTCGAGGGTGGTGTCGGACATCGTTGCCTCTCGCTTCCTAGCCATTGATCCAGCCGGTGATGTGGTGCTGGTTGCCGCGACCGCGGCCGGCGGCGGCGAAGTTGAACGGGAAACCCGGGCCGAACGGCGTCGGCCGCAGGGCGTAACCGGCCGCGCGGACCAGCCAGGTGTTCACCGAGACCCCCTCCTGCTCGGCCGCGGCGTCGATCTCGGCCTTGAGCGCTTCGGTGAGCCGAAGCGAGATGCGGGCAGTGGCGTCGCCCTCGTCGCGCCGCGGCTCGTCGGGCTCGACTGCCGGGGCCGGGCTCGCGTGCACGTCGACGGCGACCTGATCGCCGTCGAGCCGTACGGAGACAGCGGGGGAGCCGGGGAAGTCGAGCAGCGCCGCATTGACCTCGTGCACGGTGGCGGTGAGTGCGTTGAGCACTGCCAGCCGGACGGCCGGAGTCGCGGCGGTGGCGAGCGCTGCGGCGATCTGCTGGGTCCGTTCGTCGCCGAGGGCGGCGGCGGCCCGGAGTTGCTCCTGAACCTGTTCCAGATGGGGGTGGATCTGCATGACATCACTATGACATCATATTTGGCGTCATGGCAACTGCATTCTGCTGCACGGCGATGAGCATTCCGCGCGCCGTGCCGCAGCCGTCGGAGCCGCCGGTTAGCATCGGGACTCCGACACAGAGCAGGGAGCACGACGTGCCCGACATCGTTCCGCTCAAGGTCCAAGCCATTGCCTGGACGCATTTCGAAGCACCCGCGGACGTGCCTTGGGAAACCGATACCGACGGCGGCGAGGCGCTTGCCGAATTCGCCGGACGGGCCTGCTACCAGTCGTGGAAGAAACCGAATCCGGCGACCGCGACGAACGCCGGCTACCTCAAGCACATCCTCGAGGTCGGCCACCTCTCCGTGCTCGAACACGGCTCGGTCACCTTCTACTTGTCCGGTATCTCGCGCTCGCTGACGCACGAGCTGATCCGGCATCGGCACTTCAGCTACTCCCAGCTGTCCCAGCGCTACGTCCCCGAACGCGACGCTGCGATGGTCGAGCCGGAGGTCATCGCCGAGGACCCCGCGCTGCACGCGAAGTTCGTCGCGGCGTCCGAGGCCGCGGTGCTGGCCTACACCGAGCTGCTCGAGGGGCTGGAGAAGAAGTTCGCCGACGTCGAGCATGCGACGCTGCGCCGCAAGCAGGCCCGGCAGGCCGCGCGCGCCGTGCTGCCGAACGCCACCGAGACGCGCATCGTCGTCACGGGCAACTACCGCGCCTGGCGGCACTTCGTCGCGATGCGGGCATCCGAGCATGCCGACGTCGAGATCCGCGAGCTGGCGATCGCGTGCCTGCGCGAACTCCAGCGGATCGCGCCGAACGCGTTCGCCGACTTCGAGATCACCGCGCTGCCCGACGGCACCGAGATCGCGTCGAGCCCCTTCGTGACCGAGGGCTGAGCATCTCCGACGGCCGGCCCGCCTACCCCGGCAGTCGCCACTGCTGAGCCGGCCCGCGGGCGCAGGCCACCAGCCGGACCGCTGTCCCCGGCGCGGTGCGCGCTGCCCGGACGGCTAGGCACAGGTTCGTTCGCGGGTTCGTGATGCGACCGCCGGACAGCGATCGGAATACCTGCGTCGCTGCGCCGCTGCACGGCATGAGGTGAACGGCCGCGGACGGAACCCGCTTGCTCGTGGCGGCGGTGACGCACTGGTTGGCGAGCAGCAATCGATCGAGGTGATGCGTGACGATCTGCGCGGCGGCTGTTGTGCACGGATCGATCTCGAGCCGCGCGCCGGGCGTGGTCACGGCGCCCGGATCAGTCAGGCAGAGCTGGTGCGCAGCGCCGAGCCGCGAAGTCATCTCGCCACGCGTGGCGACCAGTTTGCTGGCGTCCCACTTCTGGTAGTCGGCGCCCGTGCACCGCGCGAGCACCAGCAGCGCGCCGCGCTGGGCCGAACCGTCGACCGGCTGGAGGCACAGGCCGGACACCGGGTTGAGCAGCCGGTTCGAGGTGCTCCAGCGGAACCTCTGGCCGAGCGATCCGTCGCAGCCGAACAACTCGACGCGCGTCCCGGGCCGCGTCGCGCCGCTGTCGGCGCCGAGGCACCATGGGCTGGTCGCGGGCCCGGCGCGCAACGTCCGGCCGGCGCCGAAGGTGAGCTGTTGCGCCGGGGAGCCGTTGCAGCTCCAGAGGTCGACCACCGCCCCGTCGGCGCGTAAGTTGCCGTAGACGTCGATGCAGCCGTACGGCGACCGGACCGGGCCCGTCCACGGCTGCTGGTTCGCCGTCAGCACGACGTTCACCGCGCCGTGGCCGTCGTCGGCGGTGATCGAGTACCTGCCGTGGATCGGTAAGCCGTTGCGCGGCGCCACCTGGACGCTGACGGTGATCGACTCGTCCGGGTCGAGCGTCTGTCCCTCGCTCAGGGGCGTCGCCACCACGAACGGCGCCGCAGGCACCGCCGCCTTGGTGATCGTCATGGTGGCCGTGCCGACGTTGGTCACCACGAGCGGCAGGCCGAGTACGGAACCCGGGTCGACGTTGCCGAACGACATCGACGGGTTCACGCTCATCAACGGTGTGCCCTCGGTACCGAGTCCCTGCAGCGGGACGAGAAGGGATCCGGTGCTGCTCGGCCCGGCGCTCCAGTCGATGTTGAACGAGCCGGGCGCGACGCCCCCGGCGGTCGGGCTGAACCGGACGGTGACGGTCACCGACCCCTGGGGCGCAAGGGTGAAGCCGGCCGCCGGCAACGACAGCGCGACGAACGGTGCGGCCGGCGGCGTCGCGCCGGTCACCGTGATCTGTGTCGTGCCGGTGTTGCGGACCGTCACGCCGAGCTGGCGCGCCTTGCCGATGGTCACGGTGCCGAAGTCGAGTGACGTAGGGCTGGCGGCGAGGCCGTCAGCGGTGCCGGTCCCGGTGAGTGCGAACGGGTAGTCGAAGGCCGCGTTCGTCGGGTTGTGCGTGTGCACGATGAGCACGCCGCTCGATGTGTCTGCGGTTGTCGGTGCGAAGGTCACCGGCACGGTGACGGTCTGCCCCGCGGTGAGTGACTTCGGCAGCGGCGGGGTCGGCGCGCCGGCGCTGAACGGGTCACTCGTCTCTACGCCGTCGATCGTCACCGGCCCGTTCGCGGTGAGGGTCACCAGCTTGGTCGACACCTGGCCGACGGCGACGAGGCCGAAGTCGGTCGGCGGGGACGCGATCGCCTCGGTGGTCGGCCGGCCGAAGGCCAGCACCCGCCCGTCACGGGTGCCGACGAACAGCCGGCCGCTGTCGGTGGCCGGCTGGATGAACTTCGCCGCCGTGCCGAGCGGGAACGACGCGACCGGTCGCCAGTTGCCTCCGGACGGCGGGATCGCCGGGAAAGCGCGCAACATCGCGCCGGTGCCACTCGACCCGCCCACCGTCACGACCCAGACCGCGGCGCCGGCGGCGTCGGCCCCGTCCGAGGTCACGATCGGCGAGCCGGAGGTGTAGCCGTAGGAGTCGACGCTCGCCCCGACGACGCTCAAGGTCGGAACGCCGTGCGCGTCCGGCGTGACGCGCAGCGCCTGCAGCGGCGCCGTGCTCGGCTGCAGGTACAGGTAGTGGGCGGTGCCGGCGTCGAAGATCGCCGGGTGGCCCCAGACGCCCTTGAGGGTCAGCGAGCTGACTACGTCGTCGGTGCCGCCCGGACCCTGGCCCATCCCGCCCAGGTTGTCCCGGTCGAGCAGCCGGACGATGCCGTCCTTGCCGGTGATCGTGATCAGCCGGGGGTGCTCGGCCGAGCCCCAGCTCGTGGGCAACGGCACCGGGCCGCCCGAACCGAGGTCGGCGTCGTTCTGGTCCAGCTGATGGTTGTTCGCCGGGCTGAAGAAGTCCTTCGCAGTCATCACCCCGTTGGCGGCGACGGCCAGCCGGACGACCGACTCGCCGAGCGTGCCCGGCGGCTTCGTGCCCGGTCCGGGCGGCGGTGAGACGCCGTTGCCGGTGGCCAGGAAGATCCGGCCCGGTCCGTCCGAGACGAGACCGGCGCCGGACTGCCAGATCCCGGCCTTGTCATTGACGCCGGCGGACTCGGAACTCCACAGCGTCAGGTGCGGGCTGCCGGACGTGTTGACCCGGCCCACGTAGCCGACGTAGGGCCCGCGATCGCAGTGACTCGCGGTCGCGAAGTAGACCGCGCCGCCCATCAGCAGCAGGCCGGCGCGCTGGTTCGCGGTCCGCGCGTTGAAGACCTCGCCGCTGTTCGTGGAGGCGCCGGCCAAGGTCAGCGGCCACCCCGGCCGCTCACTGCCGTCGGCGACGTCGAGCGCATGCATGCGCATGTTCGGGTGGTCGGCGTCGAGACCGTCGTCGGTCTTGGTGATCACGTAGAGGGTTTTGGTAGCCCGGTCGTAGACCGGCGTGCTGGTGATGCCGATCCGCGGAGTGAGGTCGCCGCAGCTGACCGTCGGCGCCCAGGCCGTGCCGAGCGTCACGCTCCACTGGAGGGCGCCGGTCTTCGGGTCGAGGGCATCGACCTGGTTCTCCTCGGTCGCGACGATGACGTGCCCGTCGGCGACAAGTGGTTGCGCGTACATCTGGTTCGGGTACGCGGTGGCGTCCTGCCCGGCCGGCCGGGGGAGGGACGTCGACCACAGCTGGCCGAAGTCCGGCTGCCCGATCGCCGACAGCGTGAGCCCCGGCTCGGTGGCGTCCCAGTTGCTGCGAAGCCGGCCGTAGCTGATGGTGGTCTCGTCGGCGGTGGCGATCGTCGGCGCGCAGACCGACACCGCGATCCCGGCCGCGACGAGCACCGCCGAACGGCGTGCGGACCCCCGAACATGCATCGTTCCCCCCCGAAAACAGTACTGACCGCGTCTCGCCCTAGGCCGACAGAAGCTCGCGCACGGCGGCGCCGAACACCTCAGTGTGCCGGTCGACATCCGCCTCGCTCGTCGCCGGGCTCATCAGCGCCATGTTGTGGAACGGCGTCATCAGCACGCCGCGGTTCGCCAGGTACACGTGCAGGTAGTCGTCGAGCTCGTCGTCGGCGGCGGCCGCGGACTCCCCGCCAGTGCGCGGTGCCGGGTTGCAGAAGCGGTACTCGACCCGCGCGCCCAGGCGGCTGACCGACCAGGGCAGACCGTGCTCGTCCACGACTGCCTGCACGGCGTCGCCGAACCGGTCGGCGAGTTCGGTCGTCCGCACCCAGACGTCGTCGGTCAGCACCTCGCCGAGCGTCGCGCGCATGGCCGCGACCGAGAGCGGGTTGCCGGCCAGCGTGCCGCCGACGCCGCCCCAGTCGATGAGGTCCAGGCCAGGCATGGCCTCGATCCGCGCGGCGAGTTCGGCGGTCATGCCGAACCCGCCGGACGGCACGCCACCGCCGATGGTCTTGCCGATCGTCACCATGTCCGGATCCAGCCCCCACGCGCGGGTCGCGCCGCCGGGACCGGCCGAGATGGTGTGGGTCTCGTCGTTGATGAGCAGCGTGCCGGCCGCCCTGGTCAGCGCGCGCACGCCGTCGAGATAGCCGGGTTCGGGCAACACGATGCCGACGTTCGTCAGCGCCGGCTCCATGATCACGCAGGCGACGTCGCCGTGGGCCAGCTCGCGTTCGAGGGCAGCCAGGTCGTTGTACTCGACGACCCGCGTGGTCGTCGTCGGGTCGACCGGCGCACCGACGTTGCCTTCCCGCTCGACCGGCCGGCCCGCCTCGTCGACCTTGACCAGCACCTCGTCGACGGTGCCGTGGTAGCAGTAGGAGTTGACCAGGATCTTCGGCCGGCCGGTCGCCGCGCGCGCGAGTCGCAGCGCCCAGCGATTGGCGTCCGTGGCGCTGAGCGAGAAGCTCCAGAGCGGCACGCCGAACCGGCGGCCGAGCTCCGCGCCGACCCAGGCCGCCTCCTCGGTCGGCATCATCGTGGTGAGCCCGCCGAGGTCCTCGACCCGCCGCCGGATGGCGGCCACCGTCGCCTCAGGCGAGTGCCCGGCCATCGCGCCGGTGTCGCCGAGCGCGAAGTCGACGTAGTCGATTCCGTCGATGTCGCGGACCGTCGCTCCGCGGGCCGTGTCGACGTAGAGCGGAAAGCCGCCGGCCGCCTTGTTCATCCAGGTCATCGGCACCCCGCCGAACAGGGACCGGCGAGCGTCGTCGAAGGCGGCCCGCGAGCGCGGGTGATCGTCGGCGAACCGCTGCCGCTCCTGGGTGAGCAGCAGAGCGAGCCGCGCCGGGTTCATCGACCCGGGTTCATTGACGAAAGTGGCCACTGTGACACGGTACTTTTGAATGCATGGTCGTTGCGTCGGACTCGGGTCGGCCGTTCGGGCGGGTGCTCACCGCAATGGTGACGCCGTTCGACGTGGCCGGTGGCCTCGACCTCGACCGGGCAGCCGAACTCGCCGCCTATCTCGTCGACGAGCAGGGCAACGACGGGCTCGTCATCAGCGGGACCGGCGGCGAGGCGCCGACGACCACCGACGCGGAGAAATCCGATCTGCTGGCCGCCGTGGTCAACGCAGTCGGCGACCGCGCGCACGTGCTCGCTGGCGTCGGCAGCTTCGACACCGTGCACACCATGCACCTCGCGCAGCAGGCCGCGAAGGCCGGCGCCGACGGACTGCTCGTCGTGACGCCGTACTACTCCCGGCCGCCGCAGTCCGGAGTGCTCGCGCACTTCCGGGCGGTCGCCGACGCCAGCGAACTACCGATGCTGCTCTACGACATCCCGCACCGCACCGGCACCGCGATCGCCACCGAGACGCTCATCGAGCTCGCGGCGCACGAGCGGATCGTCGGGGTCAAGGACGCGAAGAGCGATCTGGCCGCGACCAGCAGGGTGCTCGCGGAGACGGAGCTGGCCTATTACTCCGGCGACGACGCGATGACGTTGCCGGTGCTGTCGGTCGGCGGGGTCGGCGTCGTGGGCACCTCGACCCACTTCGCCGGGCCGGGCACGAAGGCGATGATCGAGGCCTTCGAGCGGGGCGACGTCGCCGAGGCGGTGCGCCTGCACCGGCAGTTGCTGCCCATCTACACAGGCATCTTCCGCACCCAGGGCGCCATCCTCGTCAAGGCCGGCCTGCGGCTGCGCGGCAGAGATGTCGGGCCGGTTCGGTTGCCGCTGGTCGACGCGACCGAGCACGAGATCAGCCACCTGACCGAGGATCTTGCCGCCGCCGGTCTCTGACCCGGCGCGCAAGGAGCCGTGGCGCCGTCGCGCCTCCGTCATAACCCTCGAGTTCAGGGTTAGTTTTGTCGGGTGAGTACCGGAACGCGAACCCGTCCGCCGACCCGTCGCCCGCCGAGCCGCGCGCCGAGCCGCTCGAGTCGTGCGCCGGCCCGGCGGCGCAGCCGTTCGCCGCTCGTCGCCCCGTTCGCCGGCCTGGCCAAGGCGCTCTCGGCGATCTGGCGGGCGCTGGCCTCCGTCGTCGGCGGCACCGCCCGGGCCGCCGGCCGCAACGCCGCGACCGCGCGCGACCTGCCGCCGGAGCACCGTCGCGACGGCGCCGCCCTCGGGGTGCTCGCGTTCGGCTTGATCAGCGCGATGGCGATCTGGTTCTCCGCGGCCGGGCCGATCGGCCGGGCCCTCGACACCGCGTGCCGCACCTTCGTCGGCAACGGCGCCGTGCTGCTTCCCCTCGTCCTGTTCGCCGCCGGTGCACACATGCTGCGTCAGGTGCCCGAGCCGCAGGCCCGCGGCCGGCTGTTCGTCGGCAGCCTCGCGCTGATCGTCGCCGTCCTCGGCCTGTTCGACATCTGGTCGGCCAGCCCGTCGACGGCCGCCGGTCGTGAGCATGCCGGTGGGCTGGTCGGCACCGCGATCGGCAAGTCACTGTCCGCCGGGCTCTCGGCCGTGCTCGCCGTCCCCGTCCTCGCGCTGATCGGCACGTTCGGCATCCTCGTCGTCACTGCGACGCCGATCAGCGTGCTCGCCCGTTACGTCGGCTCGCTGGTCGGGATCGGTCGGGTCCGGCCGGAGGTCGAGGTCGTCGAGGAGTCGGTCCCCACGAAGCGCCGCCGCCGGGCCACCCCGGTGGCCGACCCGGACGCGGCGACCTCGGAGATCCCCGCCGAGGGCGTCGGCGGGACAGGTGCCGAACCACTGCCGAAGCCACGCAAGCCGCGCACGCCGAAGGCGGCCGGTCCCGACCTGCCGCCGATCGACAGGCCGATGCAGCTCGAACTCTCCGGCGGGGCGGGGCTCTACACCCTGCCCAGCCTGTCCACTCTCGCCAAGGGCAGCCCGCACCTCGCGCACACGAAGGCGAACGACGAGGTCATCGCGGCGCTGCAGCAGGTGTTCGCCGAGTTCGACGTCGACTGTGCGGTGACAGGCTTCAGCCGCGGTCCGACGGTGACCCGCTACGAGGTCTCGCTAGGCCCGGGCGTGAAGGTCGAGCGGATCACCAGCCTGACCCGCAACATCGCGTACGCGGTGAAGAGCGCGGAAGTCCGCATCCTGAGCCCGATCCCGGGCAAGAGCGCGGTCGGCGTCGAGATTCCGAACGCCGACCCGGAGATCGTGATGCTCGGCGATGCGCTCCGCTCGCCGGTCGCGCAGCGAGACCAACACCCGATGCTCGTCGCACTCGGCAAGGACGTCGAGGGCGGATTCATCGTCGCGAACCTCACCCGCATGCCGCACCTGCTCATCGCCGGCGCAACAGGCGCCGGCAAGTCGAGCTGCGTCAACACGCTGATCCTCTCGATCCTCACCCGGGCGACCCCGGACCAGGTCCGAATGGTGCTCATCGACCCGAAACGGGTCGAGTTCGCGGCCTACCAGGGCATCCCGCATCTGGTGACGCCGGTGATCACCAACCCGAAGAAGGCATCCGAAGCGCTGCAGTGGGTCGTGCGCGAGATGGACATGCGCTACGAGGACATGGAGTCCTCGGGCGTGCGGCACATCGACGACTTCAACAAGAAGGTGCAAGGCGGCGAGCTCAAGGCACCGCCCGGGTCGGAACGCGTCTACTCGACCTACCCCTACCTGCTGGTGATCGTCGACGAGCTCGCCGACCTGATGATGATCGCGCCGCGCGACGTCGAGGACGCGGTCGTGCGCATCACCCAACTCGCCCGCGCCGCCGGCATCCACCTGGTGATCGCGACGCAGCGCCCGTCGGTGGACGTCGTCACCGGGCTGATCAAGGCCAACGTGCCCTCCCGACTCGGCTTCAAGACCGCCTCGCTCGCCGACTCGCGGGTCATCCTCGACCAGCCCGGCGCGGAGAAGCTGCTCGGCAAGGGCGACGCGCTGTTCCTGCCCATGGGCGCGTCCAAGGCCGCGCGCATGCAGGGTGCATTCGTCACCGACGCGGAGGTCCACTCGATCG
>JAVHVB010000284.1:0-5714 GCA_032160775.1 Pseudonocardiales bacterium
ACAAGGCCAAGCTGGACTTCTACGAATGCGGTATCGAGCCGACTCCGCAGCCGCTCGGACCGCAGCGGTTCCCGATCAAGTACTTCCTGACGGCGATGCTGTTCATCGTCTTCGACATCGAGATCATCTTCCTGTACCCGTACGCCGTCGCGAACAAGGCGCTCGGCCTGTTCGGCCTGGTCGAGATCGTCCTGTTCATCGTCACCGTATTCGCCGCCTACGCCTACGTCTGGCGTCGCGGCGGCCTGGATTGGGACTGATCCCGTGGGACTAGAAGAGAAATTGCCGGACGGCGTCCTGCTGGCGTCGGTCGAAAAGCTCGTCAACTGGACGCGCAAGTCGTCGCTGTGGCCGGCCACCTTCGGACTCGCGTGCTGCGCCATCGAGATGATGACCTTCGGCGCGCCGCGCTTCGACTCGGCGCGGTTCGGCATGGAGGTGTTCCGCGCCTCGCCGCGGCAGGCCGACCTGATGATCGTGGCGGGCCGGGTCAGCCAGAAAATGGCGCCGGTGCTGCGGCAGATCTACGACCAGATGCCGGAACCCAAGTGGGTGCTCGCGATGGGCGTCTGCGCGTCGTCCGGGGGCATGTTCAACAACTACGCGATCGTCCAGGGCGTCGACCACGTCGTGCCGGTCGACATGTACCTGCCCGGTTGCCCGCCCCGGCCGGAGATGCTCATCGACGCGATCCTGAAGCTGCACCACAAGATCATGAACGAGCCGCTCGGCCCGAAGCGCGCCGCGCGCCTCGAGGGTCAGCACGTCGAGCTCGTCCCGTCCAGCTACAAGTACGGGCGGTAGGCGTGGGCGGCCCAGTAGAGCGTCCCGTCGCCGAGGACAGCGCGCCGGAGCAGCCGGCGATCGACACCCAGGCCGTTGCGCCGATGCCGGATTCCACCATCGACCGGCAGGTCGACGAGCCGTACGGCCAGGAGCGCCGCGGCATGTTCGGCGTCTCCGGCACCGGCGACACCTCCGGTTTCGGCGGGCTGCTTCGCGAGCCGTGGACCGCGCCCGAGGCGGAGCGTCCGTACGGCAGCTACTTCGACGAGATCGTGGACGCGCTTTACGAGGCCTACCCGCGGGCCGGCGAGGCGATCATCAAGGTCGTCGTCGACCGCGGCGAGCTGACCCTGTACCTCGACCGCGAGCACCTGCTCGGTGTCGCCACCGCCCTGCGCGACGACCCGAACCTGCGCTTCGAGCTGTGCTCCAGCGTCTCCGGCGTCGACTACCTCGGCACCGAGCACCGGCTGCACTCGGTGACGCACCTGACTTCGATGACCTACCGGCGCCGGGTGCGGCTGGAGGTGGCGGTGACGGTCGACGATCCGCACGTGCCGTCGCTCACCGGCCTCTACCCGGGTACCGACTGGCAGGAGCGGGAGGCCTACGACATGTTCGGAATCATCTACGACGGCCACCCGGCGCTCACCCGCATCCTCATGCCCGACGACTGGGACGGCTTCCCGCAGCGCAAGGATTACCCGCTCGGCGGGATCCCGGTGCAGTACAAGGGCGCGACCATTCCACCGCCGGACGAGCGGAGGGCTTACAAGTGACTCCGACGCCGACCGAGGACGCGTACGCGCCGTTCCGGCACACGACCGAGGGCCCGGTCTACAACCTGACCGGCGGCGACTGGGACGCGGCGATCGCCGACCTCGGCAACGCCCCGCAGGACCGGCTCGTCCTGAACATGGGCCCGCAGCACCCGTCGACCCACGGCGTGCTCCGCCTCGTCCTCGAACTCGACGGCGAGACCGTCACCGACGCGCGGGTCGTCGTCGGCTACCTGCACACCGGGATCGAGAAGAACACCGAGTTCCGTACCTGGACGCAGGGCGTCACCTTCCTCACCCGCGCGGACTACCTGTCGCCGTTCTACAACGAGACCGCGTACTGCCTCGGCGTCGAGTCGCTGCTGGGCATCGAGGCGCCCTCGCGCGCGCAGTTGATCCGCGTGATGATGATGGAGATCAACCGGCTGTCGTCGCACTGGGTGTGGCTGGCGACCGGCGGCATGGAACTCGGCGCGCTGACCGCGATGACCAACGGCTTCCGCGCCCGCGAGCGGTGCCTCGACGTCTTCGAGATGATCACCGGGCTGCGGATGAACCACGCGTACGTGCGTCCCGGCGGCGTCTCGCAGGATCTGCCGGACGGCTACGAGGATGCCATTCGCACGTGGGCGAAGGAGCAGCGCGAGGAACTGCGCGGCGTCGACAAGTTGCTGCGCGGCCAGCCGATCTGGGTCAACCGGCTCAAGGACGTCGGCTGGATCGGCGTCGAGGGCTGCATCGCGCTCGGCATCACCGGACCGCTGCTCCGCGCGGCGGGCCTGCCCTGGGATCTACGCAAGACCGAGCCTTACCTCGGCTACGAGACGTTCGACTTCGAGGTGCCCACCGACGACCGCGGCGACTGCTGGTCGCGTTTCGTGGTGCGCGTCGCGGAGATGTGGGAGTCGCTCAAGATCGTCGAGCAGGTGCTCGACCGGCTCGAGCCAGGGCCGGTGATGGTCGACGACCCGAAGATCGCCTGGCCGGCGAAGCTGTCGCTCGGGCCGGACGGGCTGGGCAACTCGCTCGAGCACGTGCAGAAGATCATGGCGACCTCGATGGAGTCGTTGATCCACCACTTCAAGCTCGTCACCGAAGGCTTCCGGGTGCCGCCGGGCCAGGTGTATTCGAAGGTCGAGTCGCCGCGCGGCGAGCTCGGCGCGCACATCGTCAGCGACGGGGGCACGCGCCCCTACCGGGTGCACTTCCGCGAGCCGTCGTTCATCAACCTGCAGGGCGTCGCCGCGATGTCGATCGGCGGCATGATCGCCGACGTCATCGCGTCGGTCGCGTCCATCGATCCGGTCATGGGCGGGTGTGATCGTTGAGCTCTACTCCCAGTACGAGCACCGGGCCGGACTACGGCACCGAACCGTTCGGCTCCTCCCCTGCCCGCACGCAGTTGGCGACGAGCGCGGACGCAGGCCGCAGCAACTTCCGTACCTCGGTCATCCAGCTGGACCGGCCCGGCGACGCGAGCGAGTTCGGCGAGCAGACCCGCCGCGAGGCGGCTGAGCTGATCGGCCGTTACCCGGCGGGCGAGGAACGCTCGGCGCTGCTGCCGCTGCTGCACCTCGTGCAGTCCGAGCAGGGCTACGTCACGCCCGACGGCATCGCGTTCTGCGCCGAGATCCTGGACATCACCAAGGCGCAGGTGGCCGCGGTCGTCACCTTCTACACGATGTACAAGCGCAAGCCGACCGGCGAGTACCTCGTCAGCGTCTGCACCAACACGCTGTGCGGGGTGCTGGGTGGCGACGAGATCTTCGCCGCGCTGCGCGAGCAGCTCGGCATCGGCAACAACGAGACGACGCCGGACGGCGCGATCACCCTCGAGCACGCCGAGTGTCTCGCCGCGTGCGACTACGCGCCGGTCGTCACGGTGAACTACGAGTTCTTCGACAACCAGACGGTCGACAGCGCGCGCGGCATCGTCGACCAGTTGCAGTCCGGCGAGCGCCCGGCGCCGACCCGGGGCGCGCCGCTGTGCACGTTCCGCGAGATCGAGCGGCAGATCGCCGGCCTGCACGACGACGCGGCGCTCGCGCTCGACGCGAACGGCAGCGGGGTGCCGACCGAGATCGGCGTCAAGCTGGCGGTCGAGCGCGGCGACACCGCGCCGTCCTACGCGGTCGACACGACGCCGAAGCCGGCGATCCAGCAGACCGGCGAGCCGGCGAAGAAGGCAACGGCCAAGAAGGCGCCGGCGAAGAAGGCGAGCGGCGGAGCCCGGCCGGCGGCGTCCCGGCAACCCACGAGCGACCACGACGCGCCGCTCGAGACGGCCGAGTCGGACACCGCGAATCCCGCCAAACCGTCCGGGGGCGAGGACAAATGACTCTCACCCCGGTTCTCACCAAGCGGTTCGGCACCGACCAGCCGTGGAAGATCGACAACTACGAGCGGCTGGACGGCTACGCCGGGCTGCGCAAGGCGCTGGGCATGCAGCCGGCCGACGTCGTGGCACTGGTGAAGGACTCGAACCTGCGCGGTCGCGGCGGCGCCGGGTTCCCGACCGGGATGAAGTGGCAGTTCATCCCGCAGGACAACCCCAAGCCGAAGTACGTGGTCGTCAACGCGGACGAGGGCGAGCCCGGCACCTGCCGTGACCTGCCGCTGATGATGAACGACCCGCACTCGATGATCGAGGGCATCATCATCGCCTGCTACGCGGTGCGTGCGGAGAAGGCGTTCGTCTACATCCGCGGCGAGGCGGTGCACGCGATCCGCCGGGTCGTCGGTGCGGTGCTCGAGGCGCGGGCCAAGGGCTACCTCGGCAGCGACATCCTGGGCAGCGGCTTCGACTGCGACATCGTGGTGCACGGCGGTGCCGGCGCGTACATCTGCGGCGAGGAGACGGCGCTGCTCGACTCGCTCGAGGGACGCCGCGGCCAGCCGCGGCTCAAGCCGCCGTTCCCGGCGACCAACGGGCTGTACGACTCGCCAACGGTCGTGAACAACGTCGGCACGCTGGCCAGCGTCCCGTACATCGTGCTGGGCGGCGCCGACTGGTACAAGGCGCTCGGTCCGGAGGGATCTCCGGGCACGTCGATCTTCTCGCTGTCCGGCCGGGTGAAGCAGCCGGGCCAGTACGAGGCGCCGATGGGCACCACGCTGCGCGAGTTGATCGAGCTCGCAGGTGGGATGAGTCGCGGCAAGGACCTCAAGTTCTGGACGCCGGGCGGCGCGTCGTGTCCGCTGCTGACCCAGGAGCACCTCGACCTGCCGCTCGACTTCGACTCGGTGGCCAAGGCCGGCTCGATGAACGGCACGTCGGCGGTGCAGATCTTCGACGAGGACGACTGCGTGGTGCACGCCGTCAAGAAGTGGTCGGAGTTCTTCAAGCACGAGTCGTGCGGCAAGTGCACGCCGTGCCGCGAAGGCACCTACTGGTACGTCGGCATCTACGACCGGATGGAGGCCGGCGAGGGCACCGCGGAGGACGTCGAGACGCTGGTCGATCTGTCGGACAACATCCTCGGCCGGTCGTTCTGCGCGCTCGGCGACGGCGCGACCAGTTCGGTGACCTCGTCCATCAAGTACTTCCGCGACGAATATCTGGCCCATGTGGATGGACAAGGATGTCCCTTCGGGACAGCCAAGGCGCTGGCAGGAGCGCACTGATGCCCCGCGTTTCTCCGCGAGTGGCCACCTACGGCGCGAGTGGTCACCTATACCTGACCACTCGCGAGATAACTGACCACTCGAGTGAGGTGACGGCGTGACTGAGGCGCCTGCGAAGGAAGATCTCGTCACCGTCACGATCGACGGAATCGAGATCTCCGTGCCCAAGGGCACGCTGCTGATCCGCGCGGCCGAGCAACTGGGCATCTCCATCCCGCGGTTCTGCGACCACCCCCTGCTCGACCCGGCCGGCGCCTGCCGGCAGTGCCTGGTCGAGGTCACCGACATGGGCAACGGGCGCGGCATGCCGAAGCCTGCGGCGTCCTGCACGACGACGGTGATGCCGGGGATGGTCGTCAAGACCCAGCTCACCTCCGTTGTGGCGGACAAGGCGCAGCAGGGCGTGATGGAGCTGCTGCTCATCAACCACCCGCTCGACTGCCCGGTCTGCGACAAGGGCGGCGAGTGCCCGCTGCAGAACCAGGCGATGAGCAACGGACGGGCTGAGTCGCGCTTCCACGAGGA
>JAVHVB010000285.1:0-6452 GCA_032160775.1 Pseudonocardiales bacterium
CCCGGTCCTCGCGATCTGCCGCGGCGTCCAGCTCCTCAACGTCGTGCTCGGTGGTGACCTGGTCCAGCACCTGCCGGATCGCGGCGCCGGCGTGCACGACCCGGGAGCCGGCGCCTTCGCCGCGCACGGCGTCCGCACCCAGCCCGGCAGCCGCATCTCGGGACTTCTCGGCGACGAGGCCATCGCCCACTGCCACCACCACCAGGCCGTGGAGCGGCTCGGAGCCGGCCTCACGGCCGTGGCGTGGGCCGAGGACGGCACCGTCGAAGCCGTGGAGCGGGACGGGCCCGCCTTCTGTGTCGGGGTGCAATGGCACCCGGAGCAGGGGGAGGAGCGGCGGCTGTTCGGCGCACTTGTCGCCGCGGCACTGCCGACATCCGGCGCCTGAGACCGGCGAGGGCGGCGCGATATGCGGAACTGTTCCCATGCGGCGTCTTGTCGGGCGTGCGGCCGCGGCTCTACGTTCTGCCAAAGATCATTACCGCCAGTGCCGTCCAGCCCGCTCGAAGGAAGGCTGTCATGACAAGCACGTCGGAACCGTTCGTCCCGGCCGCATCAGCCGCCGGATCCACCACCACCCGCGACGCCGACACCCAGCGCCTGCACGAACTCGGCTACGCGCAGGAACTTCATCGCGGCCTCGGCTGGTTCTCCAACTTCGCCGTGTCGTTCACCATCATCTCGATCCTCACCGGCGGCATCACGACGTACTACCTGGCGATGAGTGACGGCGGGCCGCGCGTGGCGACCGTCGGCTGGGTGTTCGTCGGCATCATGGCGCTGATGGTGGGCCTCGCGATGGCCGAGGTCTGCTCGGCGTTCCCGACGGCAGGTGGCCTGTACTACTGGGCCGCCAAGACGGCAAAGCCGGGGAAGGCGGCCATCTGGTCGTGGTACACCGGCTGGTTCAACCTCATCGGTCAGGTCGCCGTCACCGCGTCGATCGACTTCGGACTCGCCACGATCATCGGATATTTCTTCCAGCTGACCTTCTGGACGGGTTTTGCCGGCAGGCCGTGGCAGATCCTTGCGATCTACTTCGTCGTGCTCGCAGCGCACGGGTTGATCAACAGCTTCGGTGTGCGGCTCGTGGCGAGGCTGAACGACATCTCCGTCTGGTGGCACGTGATCGGCACGATCGTCCTCGTCATCCTGCTGTTCGCACTCCCGTCGCATACGACCACGATCGGCGACGCGCTGACGACCACGAACAACAACAGCGGGTTCACCGGGACGGACGCGGCCACGACACTGTGGCTCACCCTGTGCGGGCTCATGCTGACCCAATACACGATCACCGGTTTCGACGCTTCCGCGCACATGACGGAGGAGACGCAGGACGCCGCCCGGAGTGGCCCGCGCGGCATTGTCACGTCGGTCTGGGTGTCGGCCGTCGTCGGGTTCGTCCTGATGATCGGCCTCACGATCGCCGTGCCGTTCGCGACGGGGACGGACGAGTACAACGCGATCGCGAACAAGGGCATCCTCGCCGGACCGTCCATCATCGTCAGCGCGATCGGCGGCAACCTGGCGAAGTTCGTACTTTTCGCGATCATCGTGGCCCAGTTCTTCTGCGGGATGGCCTCGGTGACCGCCAACAGCCGGATGATCTACGCGTTCTCGCGCGACGGTGCGATCCCCGGCTCCAAGCACTGGCACAAGATCAACCCCCGGACACGGACACCTACGAACAGCATCTGGTTCGCCGTCGTCGGTGCGGGGCTTCTCGGCCTGCCGTCCCTGTATACGCGCGCCGGCTACGCGGTGGCCTTCTTCGCCATTGTCTCGGTCGCCGTCGTCGGCCTGTACGTCTCCTACGTGATCCCGGTCTTCTTGCGGCGCCGCAACGCGGCCTTCGTTCCGGGGCCGTGGTCCCTCGGTAGATGGAGCCCGATCGTCGGCTGGGTGGCGATCGTCTGGGTGATCATCATCCTGTTCCCGCTGATGGGGCCCCAGTTCTATCCGTTCGTCGACGGCAAGTTCGAGCCGAACTACTTCAACTTCGCGCCGATCGTGATGCTGCTCGTGATCGGCTTCGCGGCGATCTACTGGGCGGTGTCCGCTCGCAACTGGTTCAAGGGACCGAAGGTTCAGGGCAGCGCCGACGAGCTGGCCGCAATCGAGCGCGACCTGACCCTGCCGGGTTGATCCCCATGACCCAGCCCCACCTGACCCTCGAACAGCTCAGGTCGGAGATCGCGGCGGGCGCGGTCGACACCGTGCTCGTCGCGATCACCGACATGCAGGGCCGCCTGCAGGGCAAGCGGCTGCACGCGCAGTACTTCCTCGACGTCGTCCTCGAGCATGCGACGGAGGGCTGCAACTACCTGCTCGCCGTCGACGTGGACATGAACACCGTGGACGGCTACGCCATGTCGTCGTGGTCGAGCGGGTACGGCGACTTCGTCATGCAGCCGGACCTGTCGACGCTGCGCCCGATCCCGTGGCAGGACGGCACGGTGCTCGTCCTCGCCGACCTGCGCTGGGAGGACGGCACCGACGTCGTGGCCTCACCCCGCCAGGTCCTTGCCCGCCAGACCGCCCGGCTCGCGGAGGCCGGCATGGCTGCCTACGTGGGGACGGAGCTGGAGTTCATCGTCTTCCGCGACACCTACGAGCAGGCCTGGTCCGCCGGCTACCGCAACCTGACACCTGCCAACCAGTACAACGTCGACTACTCGATGCTGGGGACCGCGCGCATCGAGCCGCTGCTGCGTCGCATCCGCAACTGCATGAGCGGCGCAGGGCTTGTCGTCGAGTCGGCCAAGGGCGAGTGCAACCTCGGCCAGCACGAGATCGCCTTCCGGTACGACGAGGCGTCGGTCGCCTGTGATGGCCACGTGATCTACAAGAACGGCGCCAAGGAGATCGCGGCGCAGGACGGTGTCGCCCTCACCTTCATGGCGAAGTACGACGCACGCGAGGGCAACTCGTGCCACATCCACTGCAGCTTCCGCGGCCTCGACGGATCCATGGTGATGGCCGAGGGCGACGGCATGTCCGACCGCGGCCGCGCGTTCGTGGCCGGCCAGCTCACCTACGTCCGCGAGCTCACGCTGCTGCTGGCACCGAACATCAACTCCTACAAGCGCTACGTCGAGGGGTCATTCGCACCGACCGCGCTGCGGTGGGGCCGCGACAACCGCACCTGCGCCTTCCGGCTTGTCGGGCACGGTGAGTCCCTGCGGCTGGAGAACCGCATCCCCGGGGGCGACGTCAACCCCTACCTCGCGACCGCGGCTGTCGTCGCCGCGGGTCTGGCCGGGATCGAGGAGGGACTCGACCTCGAGCCCGCCTTCGAGGGCAACGCGTACGGCGACCCCGATGCCGCGCGGGTGCCGACCAGCCTGGGGGAGGCGCTCGAGCTGTGGCGCGGCAGCGCGTTCGCCCGCCGCACCTTCGGCGACGACGTCGTCGACCACTACGCCAACATGGCGGCGGTCGAGCTGGCCGCCTTCGGTGCGGCCGTCACCGACTGGGAGCGGTTCCGGGGGTTCGAGCGGCTGTGACCGACGTGACGTCGTACGACGTCGTCAACCCGGCCACCGAGCAGGTCCTCACGACCGTCCCGATGGCAGGCGTGGCCGAGACCGATGCAGCGGTGGCGCGCGCGCAGCAGGCCTTCGCCAGCTGGCGCGCGGTCAGCCCCGCCGACCGCGGCAGGCTGCTGCGCCGGTTCGCCGAGCGGGTGGACGACCACCTCGAGGAGCTCGCGCAGCTCGAGGTCCGCAACGCCGGCCACACCATCGGCAACGCCCGCTGGGAGGCCGGCAACGTCCGCGACGTCCTCACCTACTACAGCGCGGCACCCGAGCGGCTCTTCGGCCGCCAGATCCCGGTCGCCGGCGGGATCGACATCACCTTCCACGAGCCCCTCGGCGTGGTCGGCGCGATCGTCCCGTGGAACTTCCCGATGCCCATCGCGGCCTGGGCGTTCGCGCCGGCGCTCGCTGCCGGCAACACCGTCGTGCTCAAGCCGGCCGAGCTCACCCCGCTGACCGCGTTGCGCCTTGCCGAGCTGGCGCTCGAAGCGGGCCTGCCGACCGACGTCTTCACGGTCCTGCCCGGAGCCGGCCCGGTGGTCGGGCAGCGCCTCGTCGAGCACCCCGACGTGCGCAAGATCGTCTTCACCGGATCGACCCGCGTCGGCAAGGCGGTCATGGCCGGCTGCGCCGAGCAGGTCAAGCGGGTCACCCTCGAGCTCGGCGGCAAGAGCGCCAACGTCGTGTTCGCCGACGCCGATCTCGAGCAGGCCGCCGCGACGGCGCCCTACGCCGTCTTCGACAACGCGGGTCAGGACTGCTGCGCCCGGTCCCGCATCCTCGTCGAGCGGTCCGCCTACGACCGCTTCCTCGAGCTGCTCGAGCCGGCCGTCAAGAACGTGCGCGTTGAGGACCCGTCGCTGGACTCGGCCGAGATGGGACCGCTGATCAGCCGCGGGCAGTGGGACCGCGTCGCGTCGTACGTCCCCGACGACGCCCCTGTCGCCTTCCGCGGCAGCATCCCGGACGGCCCCGGCTTCTGGTTCCCACCGACCGTCCTCACCCCGGTCGACCCGACCGATCGCGCCCTCACCGAGGAGATCTTCGGACCCGTCGTCGCGGTGGTCCCGTTCGATGACGAGGCCGACGCGATCCGCATCGCTAACGAGGGGAGCTACGGGCTGTCCGGCTCGATCTGGACCCGCGACCTCGGCCGCGCCCTGCGCGTCTCCCGCGCCGTCGAGGCCGGCAACCTCTCGGTCAACAGCCACTCGTCGGTGCGCTACTCCACGCCGTTCGGCGGGTTCAAGCAGTCCGGCCTCGGCCGGGAGCTCGGTCCGGACGCAGTGCACGCGTTCACCGACGTCAAGAACGTGTTCCTCGCAACGGAAGGATGAGCAGTGGCCGCTCCGAGCACCGAAACCGTCGTACGACGGCTGGTCGACCGGGTCGCCGTGGTGACCGGAGGTGCCAGCGGCATCGGGCTGGCCACCGCGCGGCGGTTCGCATCCGAGGGAGCGCTCGTCGTCATCGGGGACGTCGATCCCACTTCCGGCGCATCGGCCGCGGACGCCGTCGGTGGCACGTTCGTTCAGGTCGACGTGACCTCCGAGGACCAGGTGCGAGCGCTGTTCGAGACCGCCGTGTCGACGTACGGCGGGCTCGACATCGCCTTCAACAACGCCGGCATCTCGCCACCCGACGACGACTCCATCCTCACGACGGGGCTCGACGCGTGGCGACGCGTCCAGGAGGTCAACCTGACGTCGGTCTACCTGTGCTGCAAGGCCGCCATCCCGCACATGCAGGCCCGCGGCCGCGGCTCGATCATCAACACGGCGTCCTTCGTCGCCCGCCTCGGGGCGGCCACGTCGCAGATCTCCTACACCGCATCCAAGGGCGGCGTGCTCGCGATGTCGCGCGAGCTGGGCGTCCAGTTCGCGCGCGAGGGGATCCGGGTCAACGCGCTCTCGCCCGGCCCGGTCAACACGCCGCTGCTGCAGGAGCTGTTCGCGAAGGACCCCGAGCGCGCGGCGCGCCGGCTCGTGCACATCCCGATGGGCCGGTTCGCCGAGGCCGACGAGATCGCCGCTGCGGTGGCGTTCCTCGCCTCGGACGACTCGTCGTTCATCACCGCTTCGGAGTTCCTCGTCGACGGAGGGATCTGCGGGGCCTACGTCACGCCCCTCTGAGGTGACGAGGCCGCCCGCGCTGCGCGCGCCTTCGCCGGTCGACTCGGCGGAGGTGGCGTTCCGGCCGATCCGCAGCGGCAACGCGTTCGAGGAGTGCGTCGAGCGGGTGCTGTCGGCGATCAAGCTCGGCCTGGTGGCATCGGGGGAGCGACTGCCGGCCGAACGCGACCTCGCCGCCCGCCTCGGGGTCAGCAGGGTCACCTTGCGCGATGCCCTTCGCTCGCTGGCCGACGCCGGTTGGCTGGACGTCCGGCGGGGGCGCCACGGCGGCACGTTCGTGCTCGAGCGGAGTCGTGCAACGCCCGGCCGGCCCACGCGCAGGCGCCCTGCACTGTCGATCGAGTCGCTCGAGGACACCCTCGCGCTGCGCCGGGTCCTGGAGCTGGGCGCCGTGGAGCTGGCCGCCTCGAGGCCACTGGGCAAGGCAGCGGAAGCGGCCCTGCTGGCTGCGCTCGAGGACACCGGCAGCGCGCGCCTGGACCGCTATCGCATCGCCGACTCCCGGCTGCACCTCGCTGTCATCGAGCTGACGGGTGCACCCTCGCTCGTCGCGGCAGCTGCCGACGTGCGCATGCGCGTCAACGACCTGCTGGACGGCATCCCGTTGCTGCAGCGCAACATCGCCCACAGCGAGGAGCAGCACGCCAGGATCGTCCGGGCCATCCGCCGTGGTCAGCCCAACGCGGCGCGGTCGGCGATGTCCGAGCACCTCGAGGGCACCACCGCGCTGCTGCGCGGATTTCTCTCCTGACGCAGACCCGTCCGACTGCACTGCGAA